>CALFOY010000095.1 GCA_937919265.1 uncultured Capnocytophaga sp.
ATTAGCCGAAAAAGAAGTTCCAAAACTCCTAAAAGCATTATCGTAATGGAAAAAATAACATCACAAATAGAAAATGAAAAAAACAGCATCGCAAGTAGAAGCCGATATATACAAGCACTTTAAGGATAAGGTAAATACTCTTATCAATGGACAAACTTACCGCAATGGAGTACGTCCTTTGAACTCTCAAAAAGAGGATTGTGTAATCTCTTTCCTTACTGGGTTAGATGGGCAATACCAAACGGGGGTAATTAACATCAATATCTTTGTTCCTAAGGTAAAGAATAACGATAATCAGTATAGTAAAAACTTTGTACGTTGTGAAGCTATAGAGCAGGCTTTAATGCCAATTATAGAGGAGTCTAAAACAGCGCTTAAGAACTACAAGTTACAACTTCATCAGATGATACAAACCTTTGAGGATACGGATATAAAGCAGTTTTTCATCAACGCAAAAGTAAAATTTAGCTATAACACATTTAACGGGTAGCACCCGTAAGTAATTAATAATTAACAATTAATCTTTTATATTATGGCATATACAGATAACAACGCCACCGCTTGGGGAGAAATAGAATTTAAATTCGCTACTGCTGGTGCAGGTGGAGCGATGGGGACACCTCTTAAAACATTGGGGGTTGTAAAAGACGATAACGGTTATTCCATCGAAAAAGAAGATGGAAAAGAATATAAGTGGACTGCTATTGGAGGGAAGGTTATTGACCAGATGAAAGGAGAACCTACCTACAAGGTTAAACTTGTAGTTAAGAACCTTAATAAGGCTCTACTCTCTGAAATTTGGGATGTAACAGAGACAGGGGATAAACTTGCAGTTAATTCTTTTTCTTCTACTAAGAAATTCTCAGTAGCTATTGTTCCTAAAAATTCAGGAGCTGAAAAATTGGAAATTCCTTACTGCTCTATCAGTGGAGGATTTATATACAGCTCCGATTCAGGGTATGAAGTTGAGCTTGAAATCACCATCCTTAGTCCTGGTGCAGGCAAACCTTATTTCACTATCGAAAAAGTAGCGTAACCTATGGAGGAAAAAGTAGCACAAACACTACTTGAAGAACCTACAACAGTAACCATTGGGGGCGAAGCGTATCAAGTCGCTCCGCCCTCTATTTTTACCCTTGTAAGGGCTTCAAAGTACATCAGTAAAATACCCACTGACACTATTAGTGAGGGGAATATATTCGGTTCAATTATACACAACGCTGAAGACTATGAAAATATAGCTTGGGCTATATCAGTAATTGTATTAGGTAATGATTTTACCGAAGTAGAAACTTATCCTAAATGGCAGTTTTGGAAAAGAAAAAAGAGCATAACCAAAGGTGAAAACCTCGTTAAAAAGTTAATGAAAGCTCCTATTACAGAAGTAACAGATGCTTTTTTTAAAGTGTTAGCGCTAATAGATATACGCGCTTTTTTTGTCATTACCACTTCCCTCAAAGGAATGATGATAACCAAGCCGACGAAGGAAGTGGAGACCGAAACGACAGCATCTGGGGGCTTGTAGGCTCATTTGCTAAACAGTACAGGCTTCCTTTTGATTATGTACTGAAAAAAATGAGTTATGCAAATGTAATGCTTTATAGTGCTGTTATTCCATCTTATGATTATGACAAGGATAAAGACACTAAAAAAGCACCTCAGAAATCAGAAAAACGTACCAATTATGGGGATTTTCTCAAAGGAATAAAACAATTCACCCAATAATGCGAGATTTACCTATAATCTCGCATTATTACTTAAAAAACTAAATAGTATGCAAACCAATGATGGAGCTTTATTATTCCAAGTAAGAGCCGACCAATCACAGATACAAAGAGATATTGAGGCTATTAAAAAGCAATTTGAGCAAATGACAAATAAAGCCGTTGAAGAGGGCAAAAAGCAAGCTGATGTATGGCAAAACCTCCTCAAAGGTGCAACCGCTTATTTTACATTACAAGGGGCGCAATCTTTCATTAGTCAAATGATAGCTGTACGTTCACAATTTCAACAGCTTGAAATATCTTTTGGGACTATGCTAAAGAGCAAGGAGAAAGCTAATGCCTTAATGGCGCAAATGGCGGACCTTGCATCTAAAACTCCTTTCGGATTAGAAGAAGTATCTGAAGGAGCGAAACGTTTACTTGCCTTTCAAGTGCCTGCAGAGGAAGTAACGGAAACACTTAGACGTATGGGCGATGTAGCTTCAGGGTTAGGTGTTCCTATGGGGCAACTTATTCATGTGTACGGACAAGTCAAAGCACAAGGCAAGCTAATGACGAATGACTTGTATCAGTTTATGAATGCAGGTATTCCTATTATTGCTGAATTGAGTAAGGTTGTAGGTAAGAGCGAAACTGAGATTAAAGAAATGGTTTCAGCGGGTAAAATAGGCTTTCCTGAGGTGCAAGCGGTTATCAAGAATATGACTGATGAGGGAGGACTTTTCTTTAATCTGATGGCAGAACAAAGTAAGTCATTAGGAGGTCAAATATCCAATCTCAAAGACAACTTTGACCAAATGCTCAATGAGATAGGAAAATCAAGTGAGGGTATTGTTTCAGAAGCAATAAAAGGAGTGTCTTTTTTGGTAGAAAACTATCAAACATTAGGCAAAATTATAGCTGGGCTTATTGTTACTTATGGGACTTATAAGACGGCAATAATTGTACATAATGCCCTTATAGCTCTCAATACTCAACTTACTAATGGTTGGACGATTGCTCAACTCGCACAATATAGAGGGCTTTTGTTGTTAGAGAAAGCTCAAAAACTTCTTAATGCTACTATGCTTGCTAATCCTTATGTATTGGTAGCTACTGCAGTAGTGGGGTTAGGTATGGCGCTTTGGACTCTAAAGGATAACACTAATTTAGCAAAAAAAGCACAAGAAGATTATAATAAGGAGAAAGAACAAATCATAGATAATGAAAAAGCTCATAAACAACGTATTGATGAGCTAATAGAAAGTGTCAATAATCAAGCATTAGCGGATACAGACAGGCAAAAGGCACTTATAGCTTTGCAAAAGGAATATCCAAAAATATTTGAAAAATATGACATTGAGACTTTAAAACTTGCTGATATACTCAAACTTAAAAAGGAGATAGCTAAAATAGATGAGGAAAAAGGGAAGGAGTCTCGAAAAAATAGCCAGCAGAGGTATAAGAATAATGCAGATACTTTATTAAAGATAGGTAAAGGAGAAATAAAAGGAGGTTTTGATGCTATAGTGAAAAACTCAGACCTTGATAAAGATATATCAAAAGCTTTTGGTAAGTATTGGCGTTATAATCCTATGTTGGATTTTAGAGAAATTTATCAATATTTTGTTGAAAAAGAGAAAGTCGCAAAGAACGATGTTAAGGGGGATGCTGTAGCTTCTTGGGCATCGAATCTTAAGAACCTATCAGAGGAGCAGGTAAAGAAAGAGTTAGAGCATAGGCAGAAACTCATTGCGGACTTGCAAAAGCAAAAGAAAGCAGGTAACAAATGGGCTTCTCACGGGGTTAATTTTGGAGGTGATTGGTTTGCTTTCAATGAAGAGGAACTACAAGCACAATCAAAGACCTTGCAGGCTCAATTAGACAAGCTCCACGAGCAGACATATAGTTATACTGACCTTTCCAAGAAGTATGCCGATGCTGTTAAAAAAGCCGAGCAGGAGCTTGCAGACATCACCAATAACAAGGTTGGTTATAAAACTGAAAGTGACTATCAGAAAGCTGTTGCTGAAGCTAAGGAGAAACTTAAACAAGCAAAAAAAGTATATGATGATTTTTCAGTAGGTAATGATAAAAAAGCAAAAGCCACCAAAACCAAATCCGAACTTCCTACTTTTGACCAAGAAGCACACTTGCTACAGACTCAAAGAATTGCTATTGACAATGAATTAGCAGAGCAAAAGAAAGGAGTAGATGCTTTGCAAGATGGCTATGATAAGGAATTAGCTCTTATTCACTATTTCTACGATGAGAAAGCTGAAGCTATTCGTAGAGGGGGTGAGGATGCTCGTATTGCCTTAGAAAAAGAACGAGCCAATAGTAAAGGACTAATGAGTAATGAGACTTATAATGCTCGTCTTAATGCTATCAATGAGAATGAAATGATAGCTAATGAGCAAAATAATGCCCTTAAGACTCAACAGGAACAAAAGTTGTTTGATGGATTGTTAGAAAAGTATCAAAACTATTTCCAAAAAAGAAAATCACTTGTAGAGAAACAAGAAAGAGATTTAATAGAACTTGGTAAAATACTATCCAATGAGCAATTAGAGGAATTGAAAAAACAACAACAAGCGGAATTAGATGAATTAGATGACACTTATATTTCTAAGAATGATAACTATAAGAAACTATTTGAAGATTTAAGAGAATTATCTAATAAGGAAATTGAAGAGGCTATCAAGAAAGCAAAAGAATTGTTATCTGTTAGCAATATGAGTGAGGAAATGCGTAAAAGTATCAATCAGAGAATAAAAGATACAGAGCGTATGTTTTCTCAAAAAAAGCTATCTGAAATTAACCAATATTCCCAAGCTGTAAGAGATTTAGCGAATGCTTTTTCTGAATTAGGAGGTAGTACAGGAAATTCAGCCCTAAGTTCTTTAGGTTCAGCTATTGGTAATATAGCAGGGCAATTTACAAGCCTAATGGAAGCAATAAAAAGATATAAAAGTGGTAATATTTCATCAGCCGATAAGTTTGGAGCAGTTGCTAATTTTGCTTCAAACCTTATATCGTCCATTGCTGATTCCACAAGACAGCGAAAAGATGCAGAGGAGCAATATTACACATCTGTTATTAGCTATCAAAATGCCTATAACTTAGCCCTAATTGAACAAAAACGCATTCAGAAAGAGTTAGATAGTAGTTTTCTTCTGAAAGACAGAACAGAACAACTAAAAACTGAATTTGATACAATTAGAAAAGTAGGAGATGAACAACAGAAACAATTAGAGCAGATACGTCAGAGAGGACAAGTAAAAGTAGGTACAGAAAACCGTACTGACTGGGGAGGAGTTGCAACAATGACAGCTGGAGGTGCTGTTACAGGCGCTATGATAGGTGGTGCTGTGGGAGCTGTAGTGGGAGCAGTTGCTGGATTTATAGGAGGACTATTTAGCTCTAAAAAACCTAAAGATGTTTTTGGTAATCTTCTTCAAACATACCCCAATTTATTGGAACAATCAGCTAATGGAGTTTGGAAAATAAATAAAGCTCAAGCTGAAAACGTTAAAAATAGTGGACTTGTTAATGAGGAAACTAAATTAATGTTACAGCAATATATTGATTTGGAGAATGAGCTTGAAAAATCACGTGCTAAAATCAAAGAAATAGTAACAGAGTTTGCAGGTAATTTAGCTCCTAATATCCAAAATTCATTGGTTGAAGCCTTTAAAGCTGGTGAAGATGCTATCGTTAAAATGGGGGAAACTATGGATAAGGTAGTTGAGAATATGGTTTCTTCTATTATCTTTCAATCTATATTCAAAGATACATTCAAGAAGTTAGAAGATGAGATGCAAAAATCAAAAGATGTGGGAGGAGATGGGAATTGGGTAGATGATTTCGGGCGTTTCTATCGTGAAGCAGGAGCAAAAACAAAGCAGTATTACGAAGCTCTTACACAAGCCAGAGATAGCGCAAAAGCAGAAGGATTCAATATCCTACAAGATAATGCACAACGTCACGCAGTGGAAAAAGGATATATGCGAATGAGTCAAGACACAGGGGATGAATTGTTAGGACAACATAGATTACAGACTCAACTAAGTGCTGAGATAAAGAATGCGACTTTACAGACTGCTAACTCTATTAAGGAAATGCACCAATCAATGCAAGCATCGTCCGCACAACAGCTAAGACACCTTGCAGGAATTGAAACTAATACCTACCAATTACACGAAATGAGGAAAGATATATCGGGAATGAAAACCATTCTTGGAAATATAGAGACAAAAGGAATTAAAATGAGAACATAAACCTATTTTGAGAAAAAAACGTATCTTTGCATAAAAATTAATAATACTCATTCAAATGAAAAAAATTATCATTTTTACAGCTTTTTTTAGTATGTTCTTAAAAACAAATGCGCAAGATGTTATTTATACCATTTCAAAAGATAGTATTTTAGCTAAAATAATAGAAGTTAATGATGCAGATATTAAATACAAAAAATGGGGAAATGTAGAGGGTGCTTTGTACTCAACCTCTAAAAAAACATTCATAAAATCGTTTATCAAAATGGAATGGTAGAAAACTACACTGATTTTTTTAAACCACAGGAAACTCCTGAGTTGATTAAAAACTCAAGAATTTTTTTAGAATTCATTCCTACTGAAAATGAAGATAATGTAAATGGTGCTGACGCTATCGAAATGTTAAAAGACTATATAAAAGGTAAAACAAGTTGTATAGTTGTTGATTCTATAGATGAAGCAGATTTTTTAATGAACTTATCCGTAATTAAAGGATTTGCAGACGCTCGAAAGGCTAAGATAACTCTAATATATTTAGGTAATAAAAAAGAGGTTTTTAGTACGGATTGGGTTAAAGGTTTATCTCTTGTTTTTTATGGATATTCAGGAACAAGACACGCTATAGCTCGTATTGTAAAAAATGAATTATCTAAAAAGTATCCTTCAGCATTCTATCAAAAATAGACAGTTCTTAAACTTGGTATTGACGAACTTACCACTAAAGGCATTAAGATAAGGTCATAATAAAAGCCCCAATTATGGGGCTTTTCTATCTCCATTGGTTAAAAGCATTTATAAAACTTTTTATCTCTTCATATTTATTAATAATAGTTGAT
>CALFOY010000096.1 GCA_937919265.1 uncultured Capnocytophaga sp.
AGATCTAGTACGGTCTCGTGGGCTCGGAGATGTGTATAAGAGACAGAAAAACTATGAAAATTATGGAGAAAATGAAAAATTTAGAAATTAATGATATTCACGGAAGTTTAAAATATTTGAGGCAAATATCTTATCAATTATTTGTGAATGAAGGAAAAGTATCCAAAGGACAGCCTATTAATGAGGATAAATTTACTAATTTTAAGAAATTTTTCAATGAGGAAAATAAATTAATTAAAATAGAAATTTACCAAAAAGAAAGATTATTTATAGAACTTTTTTATAATAAAAATGGAAATATATCTTTAAAACAAGAATATTTTTCAAATGGTTTTTTAAGAAAAAAATACTCTTGGCATTATTGTGAAAAAGGTTGTTTGGTAGAAAAAAGAGAGTATTTTTCGAGCGGATATTTAATGAAAAAAAGTCTTTGGAAATATGATGAACAAGAAAATCCAATAGAAAAGTTAAGTTATTCATATTCAGGGCAATTATTATATAAAAATACCTTTCATTATGATGATAAATCCCGAATTGTAGAACGAAATTATTATAATGCACAAGGGAATTTACTTAAAAAATACATTTGGAAATACAATGATAATCAAGAAGAATATATTTCTGATAAAATATTAGAAAATGGTTATTCTTTTTATGAATTAGATGAAAAAAAATGCAAACAATTTCGTTTTGCTAATATTATTAACCCAAATGATATTATCATTTTTAATAGTAAAGCAAATATAACAGAAGAGTATCATTATTCCTCAGATGGAATTTTACAGAATAATAATACTTTTTTTTATAATGATAAAAAACAAATTGTTAAAGAAATTTACATTTCAGAAGAGGGAAAAACAAAAATAATTTATGAATATAAATATAATGAGAAAGGATTCATTTCAGAGAAAAAACAATGGGATCATTTAGGTAATTTAATATCAACTCATTTATATTCATATATTTATGATGAAAATAATAATTGGATACAACAAATAGAAACAGTTGATAATGTACCAATTATTCTTACTGAGAGAGAAATAGAAATGTATTAAAATCTTAATTTTTTTTATAAATTATATTTTCACGATAAAAAAAGCTTCAAAAAGTATAAAAAATCGAAAAAAAAATTATAACTTTGTACCTTAATTTTAAGTTTTATGGTTATTCGAATACATGATAAAGAATTTCGTCCTTATATTTCAGCAGAACGATTAAATAAAGAAGTAAAGCGTCTTGCTAATGAAGTAGAAGAGCAGATGCGAGGCAAAAGACCTTTATTTGTGGCTATTTTGAATGGTTCTTTTATGTTTGTAGCCGATTTTATTCGTAATTATACCAGTGAGTGTGAAGTTTCTTTTGTTCGATTTTCTTCGTATGAGGGGCTTCATTCAACCCATAAGGTGAAACAACTCTTTGGGCTTCCTTTTGATATTGAAGGTAGAGATGTTATTGTTTTAGAAGATATTGTGGATACAGGAAATACTTTAGAAGAAATTTATCATTTTTTTGAAGATAAGAAAATAGCTTCTTTGCGTATTGTAACTCTTTTCTTCAAGCCAGAAGCCTATACAAAAGACTTGCCAGTGCATCATATAGGTTTTTCTATTCCAAATCGTTTTATATTAGGTTATGGATTAGATTATGATGAATTGGCTAGAAATCTTCCTGAAATTTATCAATTAAATATAAAAAATATGACAAATATTGTATTATTTGGCAAACCAGGAGCTGGAAAAGGAACTCAAGCTGCATTTTTAAAAGAAAAATATGGATTAGTTCATATTTCAACAGGTGATTTATTTAGAAAACATAAAGAAAACGACACAGAATTAGGAAAACTAGCTAAATCTTATATGGATAATGGAGGTTTAGTTCCTGATGAGGTTACTATAAAAATGCTTCAAGAAGAGATTGAAAAAAATCCAAATGTAGGAGGTTTTATTTTTGATGGTTTTCCAAGAACTATAGCTCAAGCAGAAGCATTGGATAAATTTTTAGCTTCAAAAAATATGGAAATTAGCGCTACTCTTGCGCTAGATGCTGATGATGAAATACTAATTCAGAGACTTTTAGAGAGGGGGAAAGTAAGCGGAAGAGCTGATGATATGGATGAAGGAAAAATACGTTTCCGTTTTGAGGAATATAATGCAAAAACAGCGCCTCTTATTGAGTTTTATAAAAAACAAGATAAGTATCAGGCAGTAAATGGAATAGGTTCTATTGAAGAAATAACCCAAAGGCTTTCAGAAGAAGTAGAAAGATTATAAAAATAAGAGCGAAGAACAAAAGTTTTTCGCTTTTTTATTTAGTTTTTAATATGAAAATAGAAAAATTACATCATATAGCTGTCTCTTATACACATCTGACGCTGCCGACGAAGAGGATAG
>CALFOY010000097.1 GCA_937919265.1 uncultured Capnocytophaga sp.
GTATATAAATTGTAACTTTGCAAAAATTTTTTTAAATGAGGAAAGAAAATATCCATAAACGCATACATCTAATAGGAAGAACTTTATTTTTCTTCTTATTAATATTTTATGTACCAATGCTTTATGGACAAAGTTGGGACGTTAATGTTTTTGAAAACAATACAAAAATTGACGCCTATTCTATTAACTCTCTTAATTTCAAACAAGATAACCCTAAAGATGGCGATTTAAAAGTATATTCTCCTAGTGGTTGGACAGAGCTTCTCTCATTGGAAAACCCTAGTAGACCTTGGGTTAATACCTTTAAAAAAACAAATCCAAATGATATTGTTTTAGAATTTAACTTAAACTATACTTTCAGGCCTGTAGAATATATCACTTTTATAAGAGCTGATGATGGTTTTGAGTTTTACCACAACAATAATAAAATTAGTGACAGATGGGATTGGAGCTCTGCAACTGGACCTTATTATTATGTTAATAAAATTGAAGCAACTGCCTCTTCAACATTAAAAATTAGACATAACAATAAAACTTCAGGGGAGTCTAGGCTATATTTTCATATGATTGACGCTCCTCAAATTGATGAAATAGAAAAAAAATGTGAAGAGGAAAGCTTACCTATAAAAGCTACTTTTATACCTATGAACAATGAAAATATTCCTCATACAGAAGAGTTTATTTGGCATATTAGAAAAATAAAAGGACATGGAGCTACTACTAATTATCCTAAAATAAAATCTGTTGGAAGCACTTATAGAGATTTTAACCTAAAAACAGATTATCCTTTGGATCCAGGTTTTAGAAAATTTGGAGAATATGCAATTAAACTTGAAAGAAAAATAACTATAAAAGGAACTACTTACTCATTGTTTTCAGAGGAAAAAGTTTTTACTTATGGAGTAGATGCAGGAGGCTCTGTAAGTTCTAATAATGTTTGCTTGGGAGAGACTGCCACAATGTCTGCTTTCGCTGTGTATGGAACACCTCCTTATACCATAACTTTTAAAGATGCTACGAATAACATTACTTATACAAGAACAGCCAATGCGGATAGAGTTTCAGCTTCTGTAAATCATACTTTTAATAATGTAGGTAATTTTGAATTTGTTATTACTGTAAAAGATAGTAAAGGTTGTGAGCGTACATTGGACTCTAAGTATATTATAAATGTATCTCAGCGCCCAACAATAACACAGCCGGCACCGGCTACTTTATGTATGCCTAAGATAACCAGTGCAAAATACGAAAACAACCGTACTGTAATTAATAGCCCACAATATGAATTAAAAAAGGGCGACACTTCTTTAGATGTTAGCTTTACCACTACGCCTTGTTGCACGGCTCCTATACTAAAATGGCAAATAATAGGGAAAACCCCTGAAATGTCAGGGCAACCCTCTAGTATAACAACTCCTATCATATTACAGAATAACACCAATGCCAATAAAGAATACACCATAAAATATTGGTTAGATTGTAGTGGTAAAAAATATAGTGAAATAACCAGAAAAATAATAGTAACACCAAGACCAACATTAAATTAAGTAAATCATAAATTAAATAGTTTTTTATAATGAAAAAGCACTTTTTATTTTCAACGATGTTTGCGCTTACCGCAGCGCTATCTTATGGGCAAGCTACAACCGCAACAACCGGAACTGCCCCAACAGCTGTTTCTTGCCAAGACAATGAATTAAACCCTATCATTGGTAAAGAATATACCTATAAAGGAACAGGTACTCCAGCAGGTGGTAAATATCACATTTTTGCTACTAATAATCCTAATTTTATCACTAATGGAGCTTTAAGCACCACAGGAATTTATACAGCTACAAGTACAAGTGGACTTTTGAAAGCGGGTACAGGTTATAATGATGCTACCAATAGTACAGGAGAAGTTAAACTTTCTTGGTCTAGTGCCGCTGCAAATCCTTCATTTGTTGTTGTTCAATATAAACAAAATGGTACTTGTTCTACAGACAACTTGAAAGTTTATAAAATTGTTCCTAAAAACGCCTTTACTATTGAAATTCGTAATATGGAAAAAGGTACAGGAAATACATTTACAACAAAAACAACAAGTGTTGATGTATGTAGTGGAAATGTACAAAGCGCTAGATATGACAATACAATTAATAAAGTAGTTTATGACTATGGCTCACAATCTTTTTACTATGAGCTAATTGCCGCTAATTACGATAAAACATTTACTCCAAAAGTACAAGTTACTGGACTTCAAGCAGGGCAAACAGCTGAACTTAAATGGGGTGTTAGTAAAACTGCTATCACTCATAGTTTAGGTAATATTACAAATACTTCAACCATTAGTGTCCCTTCAGTAACAGCTGACCCAGCTGTTGATCCTACCAAAGGAGTTTCAATTTATTTTGAACTAGTTGTTAAAAATGGCTCTTATGAAGGAACTTCAGACTCTACTATCACACTTAAAGTTGATGCTACCTCAGGAGCAAATAACTTAAAAGACGTAAAAACAGACTGTACAGAAGAAGCTGACTTTGCTGATAATGTTAGTCAAAAACTTAAAGCAAGACCTACTATTAATCCTAATACTGGTGTTAACTTTATTGCTCAATAAGTTAAGTTTTTAATATAAAATTCTTTATTATAAAAATTGTATAAAATTCTCAAACATACGGCAATAGGGCTTTGCCTTTCTTGGAATTTCTCTTACGGACAAAGAGTAGGCGAAACTTCCACTCTATCGGTATTGCCCAATGCAAACGAGTCGTATGTTTGGGAATTATATGATTCTGCCGTTGATTTTGCCTCAATAGGTGGTAACTGCCCACCTGCAAAAGCTGTTTTTGTAGGCAACAATACAGGTAATGAAGTTCAAGTAAAATGGCTTGCTCCTGGTGAATATTTTTACAAAGTTTCTGCTCAAGATAATTGTAGTAACAATATTAAAATTGGTAAAATATCCATAAATCCAGCCTTGCCTATACCTGCTCCATCTATTGCTGTTATTTATGATTGTGTTCATAAAAAAGCAACACTTACAGCACACCACAACAATGGTTCTCTACTTTGGAGTACCGGCGAAACTACTGCAACTATTGAAGTTTCTACCGATGTTAATAATGTAACATATTGGGTAGAAGAAACCATCGGGACACAGAAAGCCCGTTCAGAAATCTTAGTAACCAAGTCTCCTTCTACGCCTACCACTTCAGCTTCTATCCTGAAAGTGCGTCCAGGCACAAGCATTCATTTATTAGCTGATTGTACTTCAGGTCATTTGAAATGGTTTACTAACAAAGAGCTTACTGATGAGCTTACTGATAATTATGTAACTCCTTGGGCAACAACCGATTATTATGCTGTTTGTGTAAATAATGAAAATTGTAGAAGTGCTTCTATAAAAGTAACTGTTGAAGTTAGTAATACCGAATATTGCCATAATACATATAGTGAAATTTCTATCCCGAATGCTATAAGTGTCAATGGAGATGGGCAAAATGATGTTTGGGAAATCCCGAACCTAAAAGAATATTGCTCAGAATGTAATGACCGAAATAAAGTAATGATATTCAATCGTTGGGGAGTAAAAGTTTATGAAAAAGAAAATTATATGCTAGATGATGAACGCTTCAACGGAAAATCTGGCAATGGACTCACCATTCAGAAAGCTACCGGCTTGCCTCAAGGTACTTATTTCTACATTATTGAATTCCAGAACAATCACACCAAAAAAGGTTATATTTACATAAAAAATGAACCCAATTAGTTTTTTATAAAACATTAATTTTTAAATGATTATAAAAAAGATATAATTTACTAATCAAAAAAACTTAATAATAGTTTCTTTTTTTCCAAAAATATGTAACTTTGCATTCGTTATGCAAATAGAAGTTTTAAAATCAAAAATTCATCGGGTATCGGTCACAGGTGCCGAGCTTGATTATATCGGGAGCATTACTATTGATGAGGCTCTGTTAGAAGCTGCCAACCTTATTGTTGGAGAAAAAGTTTCTGTGGTAAATGTAAATAATGGCGAACGTTTTGAGACCTATACCATACGTGGGGAGCGAGGCTCTGGCGAGATAACTCTCAATGGACCAGCAGCAAGAAAGGTACAACGTGGAGATATTGTGATTATTATTTCATACGCCACTATGGACTTTGAAGAGGCTAAAAACTTCCAGCCCACAGTTATTTTCCCAGATGAAAAAACAAATACTTTAATAAAATAATTAATTTATTAAACATTGAAAAAAATATTAAAAATAGCACTTCCACTTCTGTTGGGAGTGTTTTTGTGTATTTATGCATATAGCAAATTTTCTCCAGAACAAATAGAAGAGTTAAAAATACAATTCAAAAAAGTAGATTATACTTATTTTTATATTTCTATTTTGTTAGGTTTTCTTAGTCATATCTCTCGTGGGTTACGTTGGCAATATACATTAGGTTCTATTGGCTATCGTCCTAAGAAACAAAACCTTATAATGGCTGTCTTTATCAGTTATTTACTGAATTTAACCATTCCGCGTTCGGGAGAGTTTTCTCGTGCTTTGGTTCTGAAAAGATATGATAATGTACCCTTTGACAAGTCTTTTGGAACAATAGTTTCAGAACGATTGATTGATATGCTTATTTTGGTACTTTTTATTATAACTGCATTTTTCGCTCAGTTTGATTTGTTAAAAAAATTTGTTTTAGATAAGATTTCTTTAACCAATATTATTTGGATTTTATCTGTGGGAGCAGTTTTATTCTTTATTTTAGTTTGGTGGCTTTACACGTCAACATCAAGGATTGCAACACGAATAAATCGATTAATATCAGGATTTA
The DNA here is from genome assembly GCA_937919265.1 of uncultured Capnocytophaga sp. GTDB lineage: Bacteria > Bacteroidota > Bacteroidia > Flavobacteriales > Flavobacteriaceae > Capnocytophaga. The sequence goes on from CALFOY010000097.1 coordinate 4,819, forward strand.
AAGAAGGTATCTTGTCTGTTTTCTATTTAAAAGAAAAATGGGCATTTATAGGGCATACTATTTTTATATGGCTAATGTATTTCCTTATGTTTTACATTGTTTTCTTTTCTTTAGAAGAAACCTCTTCTGTTGCTTTGATAGATGTTATAACGGCTTTCGTTGTAGGGAGTTTTGCTATTTTATTCACCAATGGAGGCTTTGGAGCTTACCCTCTTTTTATTGCTGAAATACTCATCGTTTTTGGGATTAGTTATACCGTAGGTACTACCTTGGGCTGGGTTATGTGGATAGCTCAATTTACAATGATTTTACTTTTCGGAGGGCTTTCATTTATTTTATTACCTATTTTGAATAAGAAAAATTAATTTTATCCAAAAAATAAACATTTTCCAATTTTTTATATAAATTTTATAATCAAAAATTAGAAAAAAATATTTTTATTTTGTATTTTTGCACATATTTTTTCTTTTATAAAAAAATGTCAAATATTAAAAAATAAAATAATGAAAATAACAGAGCATATAAAAAATGCAAATGGAAAAACGCTTTTTTCTTTTGAAGTAATTCCCCCGAAAAAAGGAAACAATATTGAAGAACTTTATAAAAACATTGACCCTTTAATGGAGTTTAACCCGCCTTTTATTGATGTAACCACCTCACGAGAGGAGTATTATTACATAGAGCATAAAAACGGATTACTTGAAAAAAAAATAACTCGTATGCGCCCAGGTACTTTAGGTATTTGTGCGGCTATACAACATAAGTACAAAGTAGATACTGTTCCGCACGTTCTTTGTGGTGGTTTTTCAAAAGAAGAAACGGAATATCTTCTTGTAGATTGTCTCTATTTAGGAATAAATAACGTAATGGCACTTCGTGGAGATGCGATGAAAGAACAACGCTATTTTCAACCTACACAAGGCGGGCATACTTATGCTTCTGAATTGATTACACAAATTGATAACTTAAATAAAGGACTATATTTGAACGATATAGCCGCAGACCAAAAGGCAGATTTCTGTATAGGAGTAGCAGGATACCCAGAAAAACATATAGAATCTCCTTCATTAGCCTCAGACTTAATGCGATTAAAAGAAAAAGTAGATAAGGGAGCACACTATGTAGTTACACAAATGTTTTTTGATAATCAAAAATATTTTGATTTTGTAAAAAAAGCAAGAGAAATGGGAATTAACGTTCCTATTATACCAGGAATAAAGCCTATTGCGATAAAGAAACACTTAAATTTACTATCACAAGCCTTCAAGATTGACTTTCCTGAAGCTCTTATCAAAGAAGTAGAAAAATGTAAAAACAATACCGAAGTAAAACAAGTAGGCATAGAATGGGCTATACAGCAAAGTAAGGAATTACAAGCCTTTGGCGTTCCTGTTTTACATTATTATTCTATGGGAAAATCTGATAATATAGCACAAATAATTTCAGAAGTTTTTTAATTTAATATTATATTAATAAATAAAACCTCAATGTAATTACATTGAGGTTTTATTTATTAATACTTATTTGTAAAGATTTCTTAGTTCTTTGGCTGTATCAACCATCGCGTGTAGCGCAGCTTTGGTTTCTGGCCAATGACGAGTTTTCAGACCACAGTCAGGATTTACCCATAATTGTTCTTTTGGAACTACAGCTATAGCTTTTTTCATCAAATCTGTCATCTCTTGTTGAGAAGGTACTCGTGGAGAGTGAATATCATACACTCCTGGACCTATTTCGTTTGGATATTTGAAATCTCCAAAAACATCAAGAAGCTCCATTTGAGAACGAGAACATTCAATCGTTATAACATCGGCATCCATATCAGCAATTGGCTCAATCATATCATTGAACTCAGAATAACACATATGCGTATGAATTTGTGTTTCATCTTTCACACCAGAAGCAGAGATACGAAATGCTTTAATAGCCCAATCGAAATAATTTTTCCAATCAGCTTTACGTAACGGAAGTCCTTCACGTATAGCTGGCTCATCAATTTGTATTACCTTAATGCCTGCTTTTTCTAAATCAACTACTTCATCACGAATAGCTAATGCTATTTGCAAACACGTTTGAGAACGAGGCTGATCATCACGAACAAAAGACCATTGTAGAATAGTTACAGGTCCTGTAAGCATTCCTTTTACAGGTAATTTAGTAAGTGATTGTGCGTATTGGCTCCAACGAACAGTCATAGGTTCTGGGCGTGAAATATCTCCAAAAATAATAGGAGGCTTCACACAACGAGAACCATAACTTTGTACCCAGCCAAATTTGGTAAATGTATAACCTTTTAGTAATTCACCGAAGTATTCAACCATATCATTACGCTCAAATTCTCCGTGTACAAGCACATCAATTTGTGTATCTTCTTGAAAGCGAATAGACTCTTCAATCTCTTTTTCTAATAATTTATCATACTCTGCCTGAGTAAGTTGTCCTTTTTTGAATTTGGCTCTCCAACTGCGCACTTCATCTGTTTGAGGGAAAGAACCAATAGTAGTTGTTGGGAATAAAGGTAAATTTAAAGCTTTATGTTGCAACTCTTTACGTTTGCTAAAAGGACTCAAGCGCTGGTCATCTTTATCAGAAATTTTCTCTATACGCTCTTTTACAGCATTATCGTGAATAAGAGGCGAGGTTTTTCTGCTTTCTGCTGCTTTTTTATTTTCAGCAAAAATAGCTTGTATTTCCTCTGAAATTACATTGGTAGCAATAGCTTTCAAAGTAGTAACCTCTTGAAGTTTTTGTTTTGCAAATGCAAGCCATTGTTTTATTTCAGGAGTAAGTACTTTTTCATTATTTTCTAACTCCAAATTACAAGGAGAATGAAGCAAAGAACAAGATGTAGCCACCCAAACACGTTCTTTACCCAATTTTTCTTGTGCTTTTTGGATTAAAGACAATGATTTCTCAAAATTATTTTTCCAGATATTACGTCCATCAACCACACCCAATGAAAGTATTTTACCTGCTGGAAATTTCTCTAAAATACTATCTAATTGCTGTTCTCCTCTTACTAAATCGATATGTAAAGCAGCAACAGGTAAAGAAATTGCTAATTCTACATTATCCTTCAATTCATTGAAATAAGTCGTGATAATAAATTTCAATTTAGGAAATTCATTAGCCAATTCTGTATATACTTTTTGGTAAGCCTCTTTAGCTCTCTCAGTTAAATCTAAACTAAGGAAAGGCTCATCTATTTGTATCCAATCAGCACCTGCGTCAGATAATTCTTTTAATATTTGTTTATATACAGGTAATAAATTTTCTAATAAATCTAATCTATGAAATCCTTCTTCTTTTTCTTTTCCTAAAAGCAAATATGTTATAGCTCCAATAAGAACGGGTTTTGTATGAATGCCATTGGCTTTTGCTTCATTAAAATATGCCAAAGCACTATTTTTACGAAGAGAAAAATTTTGATTTTTAGTAAATTCCGGAACAATATAGTGATAATTGGTATCAAACCATTTTGTCATTTCCATCGCTGTAATATCTATTCCATCTTTCTGATAACCACGAGCCAAAGCAAAATAGAGTTCTAACTCTGTTTTTGTCTTTACAGGCTCATAACGATTCGGAATAGCGTTAAAACTTACAGAAGCGTCTAACACTTGGTCGTATAACGAAAAATCGTTAGACGGGATTAAATCTACGCCTGCATTTTGTTGTAGCTTCCAGTTATGCAAGCGAATATTCTGAGCTTCTTTCAACAAATCACTCTCTGAAATTTTCCCTGCCCAAAAAGCTTCATTAGCTTTTTTAAGCTCTCTTTTTTCTCCTATCCGAGGATAACCTAAAATATTTGATTTCATATCCATTAATTATTTTTAATAAAATGCAAAACTACAAATATTTATTTTAAAAACCTAAAATAATAGAAAAAAAAAATAATTTTTTTATGTTTTTAAAAAATTATTCTAATAAATATAAAATAATAAGAATATTTTAATTTTAATTT
>CALFOY010000098.1 GCA_937919265.1 uncultured Capnocytophaga sp.
ATATTATATTTTAATGCTGAAAAATTACTCTATAATGCGATTTTTATTATTATTTTTAACAAGTTTTTTAAGTTTTATTTTACAAGCTCAACCTGAAGGGAAAAACTCGAATAAATTATACATAGCTCCTAAAGAAGATTCCGAAAATCAATTACCTAAAAGTGATTCTTGGCTAAAAATTTATTCTGAAAAAAAGAAGGTTTCCCCTTTAGAACTTTCTGAAAAAGGAATAGATTTTACGGGAGAAAACACAAAAAAATACGTTAAAAAAGATTTTTCTTTGCCCTCAAACGCTATTAAATTCAATGATACAGAAGAGCAAAACTTATCAGCTTTTAAAGGAGATAAGGAATATGGTGAATTTGTAAGTAATGGAAAAATGGTAGGTATTTTTTGTCGAGATTACGGAACTGTTGATGATGACTTAGTGGATATTTTTCTAAATGACGAATTGATAATGAGCAATGTATATCTTTCTGGAGATTTTAAGAAATTGAATATTCCTTTAAAAATAGGTTTTAATAAAATAGAAATACAAGCTGTAAATCAGGGGCTATACGGACCTAATACAGCCGAATTTCGAGTTTATGATGAACAAAATAATGAATTAGTGAGAGAAACTTGGGCTTTACTAACTGGTTATAAAGCTCGTTTTATTATTATAAAAGATAAATAAAAATTAACTTTTATTTAACCTTCATACTCTTTACTATTCATTTTATTTTTGTATTTTTGCGTATGAAATAAAAGACTAAAAAGTCATTTAATATCTCATCTGTGAAAAAATTATTTAGTATAGTAATGTCTGCATTAATTCTGCTGATTTCAATACAGCAGACATTAATTGTTGTGCATTTCAGCCTAAATCAGGATTTCATAGAGGAGCTATATTGCGTAAATAAAAATAAAGTTGAGATGCACTGTCATGGAAAGTGCCAACTAAAAAAAGATATCCAGACAAGCTCTGAAAACACTGCAAAGATTATCAATTTAAAAGACATTGATATTGTATTAGTAGCTCCTCTTTCTTTTGAGATAAAAGAAGAATTTCATTTTGAATTGGAATCTACAAAAACGCATTACAAAGAACAATTGTTTGCTTATAAAATGATACAAGAGCAAATGCGTCCTCCCACTTGTTAAAATCTTCACTTTTTGAAAATAAATATTCTTTATTTAGGGATAATTATATCCTGTTATGAGCTATTGTCTAATAGTTATAGATATTTATTTTCTGTACTTTTCTTAAATAATTTATCATAAAATTGCCACATCTGAACAATAGCCACAATTGTTTGGAAATGATAAATCGTATAGTCGTGTTACCTTTTTAAGAAAGAGTTTTTAAAGAATTTTTTGAATATATTCAAATTTTTCTTAGGGACATTCTATATCATTATTTGACTATCGCCACATTTTTCAAATTATTGATAATCAGCTTTATAATAAAAAAATCATAAACAATTTAAAATAAAATTTGTCCGTTTTAGCTTTTAATTAATACTTTCTTATAACTTACTGAAACGGACAATCTTAACAAACTTAAAAATTAAATAATTTCATAACAAATTAAAATTCAACAAAATGAGAAATTTAAAATTTTTCGCTGTAGCAACAGCAGGTATATTAGCTTTTTCTTCTTGTAAAAAAGAAGATGATAACAATGTAAATCCTGGTGAAGGTAATCCTTCAAATGATAAAGGGATTGTTAGTTTACATTTTGATAATGTATATAAAACAGTTGGGAACTCTATTAAACTAGCGAGTGACGCTAAAAGTGAAGGAACTATTTTAACTTCTGCAAATAATCAACAACACAAATTTCAGACATTAAAGTACATCATTAGTGATGTTTCTTTGATTACTAAAGATGGAAAAGAAGTGAAGTACAACCACGGAAATCCTAATAAAGGAGCCCAAATCATTAATCAAGCTGAGAGTGCTTCTCATCATTTTAACATTCCAGATATTCCTGTTGGAGAGTATAGCAAAGTAAAATTTTTACTAGGTATTTCTGAAGAAGTTTTTAAAAAAGGTGAAAATTTCCAAAAAGAATTTTTTGACAAATCTACCCAAGAAGGAATGAATTGGAAATGGAAAAATGGTTATAGACATTTACGTTTTGAAGGTTTTTATGGAACAGACTTTTCTTCTGCTTTCAAACTTCACTTAGGAGATAAAGTAGCTTCTGAAAATGCTAATTCTATACCAGGTTCTATCGCTATTGAATTACCTATCAAGGATATTCTTAAAGTACAAAAAGGTCAAACATCTGCTATTCATATCAAAGTGGATTTGGATAAATATCTAAGTGGTGTTAAAAAAATCACTTTATCTAAAACAAATGAAGATATTCACAGTGTAGTAGGTGCTGATGAGTTTGTAGAAAATATAAAAGGAGGAATGTTTTCAGTAGACCATCTTCATTAATATTTATCAAATAAAAAAAGAGGTTGTTTTTAAGCAACCTCTTTTCTTAAAACTAACCAACAACAAAATCAATGAAAAAAATTTTATTATTTCTTATCATTCTAATTTTTTGGTCTTGCAAAAAAGATAAAACAGAGGAAATAGTTTTTGAAAATAAAAGAATAAATTTAAATATTCCTTCTAATTTCCCAAAAATAAAATATGACTTAGAAAATAATTATCCTACTAAATATGGCGTAGAATTGGGGAAAAAGCTTTTTTTTGACCCTCGTTTAAGTTTAGATAATACTATTTCTTGTTCTAAGTGTCATCAACAAAAATTTGCTTTTACAGACCCTACTGAAATACGCACTCACAGGGCTGTTGGTGTTGAAGGAAGAATTGGTATGCGTAATACTCCTCCAATACAAAACGCTTTATTTCTTGATAAATTTATGTGGGATGGCGTTATTACAGAATTACACAGACAGCCTATTGTGCCTATTGTTACCGATGAAGAAATGGGAGAAACTCTTGAAGGTGTTGAAAATAAAATAAAAAACGACCCTGAATATAAGAGCTTATTTAAAAAAGCTTTTGGAGAAGAAAATTTTTCTCGAGATGGAATGCTTAAAGCCATCACTCAATATATGGTTACTCTTATTTCTGCAAATAGTAAATATGATAAGGTTACAAGAGATAAAACTGAAAATTTTACAGTATTAGAACAAAAAGGATTCGATATTTTCAAACAAAAATGTATTTCTTGTCATAGTACAGACTTATTTACAGACCAAACGCTTCGAAATATAGGTATACCTTATAATCCTGATACAGAGGATGATGGATTCAGAAGAGGTACAGGGAAACAAGAAGACTTTTTAAAATTTAAAGTTCCAAGTCTTCGAAATATAGAATATACTGCTCCATATGGGCACGATGGTCGCTATGCTTCTTTGAAAGATTTTTTAGATTTTCTAGATAATGGTGTACAAGACTTTCCTAACCTTGACCACGAAATGAGAAAATATTTTCCTCAAACAGGGAAATTGGGTATTCCGCTAACAGAAGAAGAGAAAAATGCACTCATTGCATTTATGAAAACTCTTAGTGATAAGGAATTTACAGGCAGAAAATAATAAATTATAATTAATCATTAACAAATCAAATGAATTTTTTAAAACACACTTTATTTGCTATTTTAGCAACTATATTTTTTATTTCTTGTAATAAAGAAAATGATTTGATGTACTCTGATATTAAATTAAGTACAGAAAAAATAACTATCAAAGAAAATGAAAAAGCTACTTTTACTATCAAAAATAGTAGCGGAGATTTATCTGTAACTTCCAATGATGAAAAAATAGCTACTGTAAGTATTAATAAATTGGAGGTTTCCGTAAAAGGAGTTAAAGAAGGAAATACAAAAATTATCATTTATGATAAAGTTACTAAACAAACTGTAACGCTTCCTGTTGTAGTACAAAAATCTATCCCAACTGAAAATTCTGTTACATTACATTTTGATGCTGTTTTTGAAAAAGATGGCGTTATTTCTCCTTTTATCCTTTCAAAAACCCACAATTTTCCTGCAACAGCCTCTCAATTGGTATCTACTAATAATCAATTACATAGATTTAATGATGTAAAATATATTATCAGTAATATTCGCTTAATAAAAACAGATGATACCGAAGTGGGTTATAATGTAGAAAGTTTAGATAATGGAGCTCATATCGTAAATTTAAGAGACCCAAAATCTTTTGATTTTATTCTTTCTAAAATTCCTGCTGGAGAATACAAACAAATAAAATTTGGATTAGGAATAAAGCCTGAACTTAATAAATTAGACGAAGAAGCAAATCCTAAATTTTATGCACAAGCAGACGGAAATGATGACAGAATGCACTGGGAATGGGGAAATGGTTATCGTTTTGTGAAAATGGAAGGCTATTTTAGAGATAATAATGATACAAGTGCTTGGAAAGAATTATCTATACATATAGGTAGCACATTTGCAGACTATGATTCTACAGAAGCATATCGAGATATAACTTTAGATTTACCTAAAAATATCGTTGTAGGAGAATTGTCTCCAACAATCAACATTAATACCAATTTAAGCAAAGTTTTATCTGGTAAAAAACTTTTAACACTTGTATCTAACATTGATAATGAGGGGCAAACAGGAAACGCCACTCCAAATGTGCATCACGCAGGTTACATTTATGAATTTGTAGAAAATATGAAAGAAATGTTTTCTATAAATAACATTAAAAATTAATACCCAAATTAACTAAACCATAGTTAGAGGAAGTTTATAATAAACTTCCTCTTTTTTAACCTCTACTAATCAATGAATAAACATTCTATTCTCATTATTTTTACAAGTATTATTTTCTTTTCTTGTAAAAAAGATGATAATTATATTCCAGAAAATATCAACTTCAATAATCCAAAAATTGAATTAAAAAAACCTTCATATTTTCCTGATTTTACGGAAAAAAACTTAGAAAACTTACCTACTAAATATGGCGTAGAATTAGGCAAAAAACTATTCCACGAAAAGCGTTTGAGCGGAGATAACACTATCTCTTGTGCTACTTGCCATATACAAAAAAATGCTTATGCAGATAACAACCCACAAGCCATCGGAATACACGGCAGAAGAGGACTTCGCAACACCCCTCCTATCCAAAATATGATTTTCCTAAAATATTATATGTGGGACGGAGCAGTTACCAACCTTAAAGAACAACCACGTATTCCTATTGTTACCGATGAAGAAATGGATAGCTCCGTATTACGTGCCATTAACAAAATAAAAAATGACCCCGAGTATCAAATTTTATTTCAAAAAGCATATAAAGACAGCTCCATAAATTCATATCGAATGCTCGAAAGTTTAGCTCAATATATGCTTACACTCATTTCTGCAAATAGTAAATATGATAAAATTATCCGAAATGAAGCTACTTTTTCCCCTTTAGAACAAGAAGGATTTGATATTTTTAATAAAAAATGTATTTCTTGTCATAGTGGAGCCCTTTTTACAGACCAAACTTTTAGAAATATAGGTTTTCCTCGCAATCCTGACCATATCGAAGAAGCTGGAAGAGGTCGTTTCACAGGTAAAAAAGAAGATTTTTTTAAATTCCGTGTTCCTTCTCTCAGAAATATAGAATATACAGCTCCTTACGGAAGTTTTGGACAATTTGCAACATTAAAAGATGTTTTGGATTTTTTGAGCAACGAAGTAATTAATTCGGATAACCTTGATCCTATTTTAAAAAACAATGGTAACAAAATTCCTCTTACAGAAAAAGAAAAAGAAGCTTTAATTGCTTTTATGAAAACCCTTAGTGATAAAGATTTTATAGAAAAAAAGTAGATTTCTCTTACCAACCTTATTTTTTTATCTTTTTGTATGAAAAAGTTAAAAATAATTTGTTTGTTTAAAAAAAATATGTAATTTTGCACGCGGAAATGGTAAAGAAAAGGTGAGAGGGCAGTTATAGTCCTCTTTTTTTATATTATGAATTTTAAAGAAAAAGTTAAAGAATTAATTGATAAAGGCTTGGAAGAAAATCCTTCCTTATTCTTAATAGATTATACTGTTGGAGCCGACAATTTAATAAAAGTTACCATAGATGGAGATAATGGTGTCTCTATTGAAGATTGTGTCGCTCTTAGCCGAGCTATTGAACATAATTTAGACCGAGAAGAACAGGATTTTTCTCTTGAAGTAGCATCTTGTGGGATTTTTGCTCCACTAACACAAGAAAGGCAATATGTAAAAAACATAGGTAGAGATTTACAACTAAAAACCAACGACTTAGCCTTAGAAGGCAATATAAAAGCCGTAGAAAACGGCTCTGTTATTTTGGAAGTTTCCTCTCGTGAGCCTAAGCCTATAGGAAAAGGGAAAATAACAGTAAAAAAAGAATATTCTATACAGATTAATGATATTAAAGAAGCAAAATTGCTAATAAAATTTTAAAAAAAACGATGGAGAACAACCTTGATTTGATTGAATCTTTTTCTGAGTTTAAAGACGACAAACTCATTGATAGAGAGACGCTTATGGCTATCTTAGAAGAAGTATTCAAAACAGCTTTGAAGAAAAAATATGGCTCAGATGAAAATTTTGATATTATCATCAATCCTGATAAAGGAGATATTGAAATATGGAGAAATCGTGTAGTTGTTGAAGATGGAGATGTAGAAGACCCTAATGCACAAATACCTCTTAGTGAGGCTCAAAAAATTCAAGCTGATTTTGAAGTTGGGGAAGACGTATCAGAAGAAGTAAAAATCAAAGATTTAGGAAGAAGAGCTATTCTCTCTTTACGACAAAATTTGATTTCCAAAATTCACGAATACGATAATACCAATATGTATCGTAAATTTAAAGACCTTATAGGTACTCTTTACTCTGCTGAAATTCACTTAGTTAGAGGTAAAGCGGTTATTCTTTTAGATGATGAAGGAAATGAAATCTTATTACCAAAAGATAAACAAATATCTTCTGATTTCTATAAAAAAGGAGAAAACTTAAAAGGTGTTATTGATAGTGTTGATATTAAAGGAAATAAACCTACTATCATTATGTCTCGTACTTCTCCCCTTTTCTTAGAACGACTTTTCGAACAAGAAATACCAGAAGTAACAGACGGGCTTATTACTATTCAAAAAGTAGCACGTATCCCCGGCGAAAAAGCAAAAGTTGCGGTAGAAACTTATGATGACCGTATTGACCCTGTAGGGGCTTGTGTAGGGGTAAATGGAGCTCGTATTCGTAGTATAGTACGTGAATTAGGAAATGAAAATATAGATGTGATTAACTATTCTAGCAATCCTTCTGTATTTATTACCAGAGCATTAGCTCCTGCTAAAATTATTTCTGTGAACATCAATGAAGAGACTAAACACGCCGAAGTTCTATTAGCTTCAGAAGAAGTTTCAAAAGCTATAGGAAAAGGTGGTGCAAACATACGTTTAGCTGGACAACTAACTGGTTATGAAATAGATGTATTCCGTGAAGGAGCAGAAGAAGATATTGAACTATCTGAATTTGAAGATGAAATAGAGCCTTGGATTATAGAAGAATTTCGTAGAATAGGCTTAGATACAGCAAAAAGCGTTTTAGAATATAGCATTGAAGAACTTGAGAAACGTATTGATTTAGAAGCTGAAACCATACAAGAAGTATTGGATATTCTAAAAGAAGAATTTGAAAATTAAGATTTTACAAATATAAAAACTAATATTGAAAAATTTAATTTCAAGGGGATTAATAAAAACGAGGTAAAAATTATATGGCTGAGGATAAAAGATTAAATAAAGCAGCGAAAGAATTCAATATTTCTAGTGATAGAGTTGTTGAATTTCTAGCATCGAAAGGACACAAAATAGATACTAACCCAAACACAAAAATTCCAGCGGAGCTTGTAGCTTTACTTGAAAAAGAATTTGGTTTGGATAAAAGTAGTCGTTCCGCATCAAGAGAAATTAGTGAAGGACAGCGAAAAGAAAAAGAAGCTATCCGTCAAGAACTTCTTGAAAAAGAAAAACGCGAGAAAGAAAAGCGTGAAAAAGAAAAACAAAAAGAACAAGAAGTTATTAAAGCTAAAGGGAATATTACAGGAATTAATTTGGTTGGAAAAATAGATTTAGAACCTAAAAAAGCTGAAACAAAAGAAGAAGTGTCAGACAAAAAAACTGAACTCACTAATTCAAAACCAGAATTAAATTTAAAAAACACCCAAAAAACAGAAATAAATTCTGACAAGAAAGACGTAAATAAAGAGAAAAAAGACAAAGATAAAAAAGATAAAAATCAGCCTGTAAAAGAAGATAAAAAAATAAAAGATAAAAATCGAGAACTTTTATCTACAAAACCCACAAATAATAAACCTCAGCAAAAAGAAGCCCCTAAAAAAGAAGATAAAAAAGTTGTTGTTGAACCTGAAGTTGGTATTATTGAAACAAAATATACCAAACTAACAGGTCCAAAATTAGTAGGTGAGAAAATTGATTTATCTCAGTTTGAAAAACCTAAGAAAAAGAAAAATAAAGGTAAAGATAAAGAAAAACCTAAAGAAGGAGTTGCTAATAACGAAGAAAAACAAGCAAAACGCAAACGCAAACGTATTCCTTCGGATAAAGAAAATAATAAACAACAAAATAGTGTTGCCAACCCTTCTCGTAAAGACTCAAAAGACAACACTAATGCTAACAATAGCAATAAAGATAATAAGAAAAATAAAAATAAAAAAGGGAATAATAAACCTTTCATAAAAGCAGAACCTACTGAGGAAGAAGTACAAAAACAAGTACGTGAAACCTTAGAAAAATTACAAGGAAAATCTGTCAAATCCAAAGGAGCTAAGTATCGTCGTGAAAAACGAGATATTCACAGACAAAAAAGTGAAGAAGAACTAGCGCTTCAAGAAAAAGAAAGTACAGTATTAAAAGTAACTGAGTTTGTTACTGTTAATGAACTTTCTACTATGATGGATGTACCTGTAAATAAGGTAATTGGCGCTTGTATGTCTTTGGGTATTTTTGTAACAATGAATCAACGATTAGACGCTGAAACATTATCTATCGTAGCTGACGAGTTTGGCTATCAAATAGAATTTTCAACGGCTTCAATTGAAGAATCTATTCCTATTGAAGAAGATAAACCCGAAGATTTACAACATAGAGCTCCTATTGTTACCGTAATGGGACACGTTGACCACGGAAAAACTTCTCTTTTAGATTATATCCGTAAAGAAAACGTTATCGCTGGAGAAAGTGGAGGAATTACCCAACATATTGGAGCATATTCTGTGACTCTTGACAATGGTCAACATATCACATTCTTAGATACTCCAGGACACGAAGCCTTCACTGCTATGCGTGCTCGTGGTGCCAAAATTACAGATATTGCAATTATTGTTGTTGCTGCCGATGATGATATAATGCCACAAACAAAAGAGGCTATCAGTCACGCTCAAGCAGCTGGTGTTCCTATCATCTTTGCTATAAATAAAATAGACAAACCTACTGCTAATCCTGAGAAAATTAAAGAACACTTAGCAGGTATGAATTTATTAGTTGAAGATTGGGGAGGAAAAATTCAATCTCAGGATATTTCTGCTAAAAAAGGTATTGGAATAAAAGAATTGCTTGAAAAAGTTCTCCTTGAAGCTGAAATGCTTGAACTAAAAGCAAACCCTAATAAACGTGCTTTGGGTACAGTAGTAGAAGCCTTCCTTGATAAAGGAAGAGGATATGTTTCCACTGTCTTAGTACAAGAAGGTACTCTAAAAGTGGGCGACTATGTTCTTGCAGGTACTCATTCAGGAAAAATTCGAGCAATGCAAGACGAACGTGGCAAAAATGTTAAATATGCTACACCTTCAGTGCCTATTTCTATTTTAGGTCTTGATGGTGCTCCACAAGCAGGTGATAAATTCTATGTGTTTGAAGATGAGAAAGAAGCAAAACAAATTGCTGCCAAAAGAACACAACTTCTTAGAGAGCAATCTGTTCGCACTCAAAGACATATCACACTTGATGAAATTGGCCGTCGTATAGCTCTTGGAGACTTTAAAGAATTAAATATTATCTTAAAAGGAGACGTTGATGGTTCTGTGGAAGCACTTACAGATTCATTCCAAAAACTTTCAACAGAAGAAATCCAAATTTCAATTATTCATAAAGGTGTAGGAGCCATTACAGAATCTGATGTTCTTTTAGCTTCTGCTTCTGATGCTATCATTGTAGGATTTAATGTTCGCCCAATGTCTAACGCTCGTTCTTTAGCTGAAAAAGAAGAAATAGATATCCGTACATATTCTATCATTTATGATGCAATTAATGACTTAAAAGATGCTATGGAGGGTATGCTTTCTCCTGAAATGAAAGAGGAAGTAACAGGTACAGTTGAAATCCGTGAATTATTCAAAATATCAAAAGTTGGAACTATTGCGGGTTGTATGGTTACAGATGGTAAAGTATATCGAAATTCTAAAATACGCCTAATTCGTGAAAGTGTTGTTATCTATACTGGTGAACTTTCTTCTTTGAAACGTTTCAAAGATGACGTAAAAGAAGTTTCAAAAGGTTACGATTGTGGATTGCAAATTAAAAATTACAATGATATTAAGGAAGGAGATGTTATTGAAGCTTACCACGAAATAGCTGTTAAAAAGAAATTATAAATAAATTAAATTATAGAAAAAGGTGATAAATTTTGAATTTATCACCTTTTGATTTTTATATAAATATTATTGAGGAATTTTTATTAAATATTTTTTACCTTTTTTATTTTCTAAAGAAATATCTCTTATCCAAGGATTCAAAAGACGTATCATCTTATAATTTGTTTTATACTGTTTTGCAAAATCGGCTAAATTATCTATTGAAGTATTAATTTCAACATATTTAACAGGTTCTAATTCATACAAGTGCTCTTTTTTATAATTAAAACCATATTTTTTAGGGTTTTCTATTATTTCTTTAAGAGCTAATATTCGAAAAACATATCTACTTGTTTCAGAATTAAGGAATAAATCATAATAATTATCTACTTTTTGTTTATCTATCTGTGTTTTTATTCCATTTTTACCTGCATTATAAGCAGCTGCTGCAAGTGTCCAATTACCTAAATCTATTTTTGCTTTTCTTAAATAATCACAAGCTGCCTGAGTAGATTTCTCCAAATGATAGCGCTCATCAACAGTTGTTTCTATTTCAAGCTGATATTCTTTCCCTGTATCTTTCATAAATTGCCAAAACCCAGCAGCGCCAGAAGGAGAAACAACATTTTGTAACCCACTCTCTATCAATGCTAAATATTTAAAATCATCAGGAACATTATTTTTCTTTAAAATGGGTTCAATTATAGGAAAAAATTTATTAGCTCGTTTAATCAATAATAAAGCATTTGATTGCCAATAAGTATTTATTAACAATTCTCTATCAAATCGTTCTTTAACATCTTCTATTTCAAGAGGAACATTTTCTCCAGCAAAATTTAAATTTTTAGGCATATCCAATGCGTATATATTATACGTTTGTTCGGGAATAAACGATAACGTGTCTGATACTTTCTCCTGAGTAGGCACAGTATCTGTAATATGATTTGCAGAAGCATTGATAAGCAACATAGCTACAAGAATAACCAATGAGCTAAGTATTATATTTTTAAATATCATAACTATTTTCATATTTTTATTATTTTTTATTTAAAATATATCTATTAG
>CALFOY010000099.1 GCA_937919265.1 uncultured Capnocytophaga sp.
CGAGATCTAGTACGGTCTCGTGGGCTCGGAGATGTGTATAAGAGACAGGTAATTAATACTACTTATCCTTATTATTATGGAAATAAACACGTTATTTTTGAGAAGAAGCTATCAAATTTAATGCACTACCTGCCTTAAACCATTCTATTTGGCTATCATTATAAGTATGATTTGCTTTAATAATATCTACACTTCCGTCAGAATGAAGAACTTCGATTGTTAAAGGTTTATTAGGCGCAAATGAAGTTAAATCAATGAAGTTAAAAGTATCATCTTCGCGTATCAAATCATAATCATTTTCGTTAGAAAATGTTAATGCAAGCATTCCTTGTTTTTTAAGGTTGGTTTCATGAATACGAGCGAATGATTTAACAAGAACAGCACGTGCTCCAAGGTGGCGAGGTTGCATAGCAGCATGCTCACGCGATGAACCTTCACCATAATTGTGGTCTCCAACAATAATAGTGGGTACTCCAGCTTGCTTATATGCTCTCTGAGTATCCGGAACGCTAGCATATTGCCCAGTTATCTGGCTTTTTACTTTATTAGTTTCACCATTAAAAGCATTAACAGCTCCTATAAGAGTATTATTGGCTATATTATCTAAATGCCCGCGGAAACGAAGCCAAGGACCAGCCATAGAAATATGGTCTGTTGTACATTTTCCTTTAGCTTTTATGAGTAATTTTGCTCCCGTGATATTCTTTCCATCCCAAGCGTCAAAAGGATTTAGAAGTTGTAGCCTTTCAGAATCTGGACGAACAATAACTTTTACATCTTTACCATTTTGAGCAGGAGCAATGTAACCATTATCTTTCACATCAAAACCTAAAGGAGGTAGTTCGTAGCCATTTGGTTCATCAAGCATTACTTCTTTTCCTTCTTCATTGATTAATTTATCTGTTATTGGGTTAAAATCTAATCTTCCAGCTATAGAAATAGCTGTAACTAACTCAGGAGAGCCTACAAAGGCGAGAGTATTAGGGTTTCCGTCTGCTCGTTTTGCAAAATTTCGATTGAAAGAATGAACAATTGTATTTTTTTCTTGTTTTTCTGCCCCTTCTCTATCCCACATTCCTATACAAGGACCACAAGCATTGGCAAAAACAGTAGCTCCTATTTCGTGAAGACTGTCAATTAGTCCGTCACGTTCAATAGTGTAGCACACTTGCTCTGACCCTGGTGTAATAGTAAATTTAGATTTAGTTTTTAACTTCTTATCTTTTACTTGACGAGCCAAAGATGCAGCTCGAGATATATCCTCATAAGAAGAATTCGTACAAGAACCTATCAACCCTACCTGAACTTGTAAAGGCCAATCATTTTCTAATGCTTTTTGTTTCATTTGAGAGATAGGAGTTGCTAAATCTGGTGAAAAAGGACCATTAAGATAAGGCTCTAAAGCAGAAAGATCTATTTCTATTACTTTATCGTAGTATAATTCAGGATTTTGATATACTTCTGGGTCTGCTTTTAGATAATCTTTTACTTTATTAGCTTCGTCTGCTACATCAGCTCTACCAGTAGCTCTAAGATAGCGTTCCATTGACTCATCATACGCAAAAGTTGATGTTGTTGCACCTACTTCTGCCCCCATATTACAAATGGTTCCTTTTCCTGTACAAGAAAGGGAAGTGGCTCCTTCTCCAAAATATTCTATAATAGCCCCTGTACCTCCTTTTACAGTAAGAATACCCGCTAATTTTAGAATAATATCTTTTGGAGCTACCCACCCAGAAAGTTTTCCTTTTAGATTTACTCCTATAATTTTAGGAAATTTCAACTCCCAAGGCATTCCGGCCATAACATCAACAGCATCAGCTCCTCCTACTCCAATTGCAAGCATTCCTAAACCTCCTGCATTAGGTGTATGGGAGTCCGTTCCTATCATCATCCCTCCTGGAAAAGCATAATTTTCTAAAACTACTTGATGAATAATTCCTGCCCCTGGTTTCCAAAAGCCAATTCCATATTTATTAGAAATTGATTGAAGAAAATCAAAAACTTCATTACTATTTTGTTTTGCGCGTTCAAGGTCTTGATTTGCTCCTACTTTTGCTTGAATAAGGTGATCACAATGCACTGTGGTAGGCACAGCTACTTTTTCTTTACCTGCGTGCATAAATTGAAGCAAAGCCATTTGAGCTGTAGCATCTTGGCAAGCTATCCTATCTGGGGCAAAATCCACATAATCTTTAGACCTCTCAAAAGTTTGAGTAGGCAAACCTTCCCAAAGATGTGAATATAATATTTTTTCAGTGAGCGTTAGCGGTTTTTGCTGTAGTTTTCTAGCTTTATCTACTCGCTCTGTTACGCGTGCATATACGCTTTTAATCATTTCTAAGTCAAATGCCATAACGAATATTTTTTAGTTTTAAGATGTGGCTAAATTACGACTATTTAATGACATAATCAAATTTTTTCACTATTTTTTTAATTTTAAAACTTTATTTTTAAGCATTATTAATAATTATCAAGGTTAAATACCTGTCTCTTATACACATCTC
>CALFOY010000100.1 GCA_937919265.1 uncultured Capnocytophaga sp.
CCATTTACAAATATTAGATGTGTACAATTTTCGTCAAAAATATATTTTTTAAGAGTATTTTCAGAAATATCAGCTTTTGGAATATCAAAAGAAAAATCGTTTTTTAATAAAGATTGTAAAGAAGTATATTTCCAAGCCTCTTGTTTTTTTGTAGGGAAACCTTGAGTTTTAAAAATCTCTATGGCTTCTCTACAAATAGGAGAACTGATGTTAGAGGAAGAAAATAAATTAATTATTTTGTCTTTTAAATCCATTTTTT
Source organism: uncultured Capnocytophaga sp. (assembly GCA_937919265.1). GTDB lineage: Bacteria > Bacteroidota > Bacteroidia > Flavobacteriales > Flavobacteriaceae > Capnocytophaga. The sequence goes on from CALFOY010000100.1 coordinate 260, forward strand.
GTTTATTAGGTTAATTTCAAAATAGGAAAATGATAGGGAAAATTATTTTAACCAATCATAACCTTTATGCTCTAATTCTAAAGCAAGTTCTTTGGTTCCTGATTTTACAATTTTTCCATTGTGAAGTACGTGAACAAAGTCAGGAACAATATAGTCTAAAAGGCGTTGATAGTGAGTTATTACAATAACAGCATTGTTTTCACTTTTGAGTTTATTAACACCATTAGCAACTATTCGTAGGGCATCAATATCAAGACCAGAGTCAGTTTCGTCAAGGATTGCTACTTTGGGCTCAAGCATAGCCATTTGGAAGATTTCATTACGTTTTTTCTCACCTCCTGAAAATCCTTGATTCAGAGAACGAGATAGAAAATCAGGATTGATTTCTAATAAAGCAGCTTTTTCGCGTATTTTTTTGAGGAGCTCGGCCGCAGGCATATCGGGTAGTCCTTGAGCTTTGCGACTCTCATTGATAGCTGTTTTAATGAAATTTGTTACAGATATACCTGGAATTTCTACAGGATACTGGAATGACATAAAAATCCCTTTGTGTGCACGCTCTTCTGGCGCATCTTCAAGGAGGCTTTCGCCTTGTAATAAAATATCTCCTTCGGTTACTTCAAAATTTTCATTTCCGGCAATAACAGATGACAAGGTAGATTTCCCTGCTCCATTAGGGCCCATTATAGCGTGTACTTCGCCAGCTTTTACTTCTAAATTTATTCCTTTAAGGATTTCTTTGTCTTCCACACTTGCGTGGAGATTTTTTATTATTAACATTTTTAATGATTTTATAATTTGTTGATTTTTTCTTGAATAAAATTTATTAATCTCTTCTAAATGAAATATTACTACTTATATAGAAGTTATTAAAAGTATATTTATTAAATCTATAATAAAACTAAAGTTTTTTACCCAACACTTCCTTCTAAAGATATTTCTAAGAGTTTTTGAGCTTCCACAGCAAATTCCATAGGAAGTTTATTAAGTACTTCTTTGCCAAAGCCGTTAACGATTAGAGCAATGGCTTTTTCTGTATCAATTCCTCGTTGGTTGCAATAAAAAATTTGGTCTTCTCCGATTTTTGAAGTTGTAGCTTCGTGTTCTATTTGCGCTGTTTTATTTTTTACTTCAATATACGGAAAAGTATGAGCACCACACTCATTTCCCATCAAAAGGGAGTCACATTGAGAGAAATTTCGAGCATTTTGGCATCTTGCATCGACTTTTACTAATCCCCGATAACTATTTTGAGATTTTCCGGCGGAAATTCCCTTAGAAATGATAGTAGATTTAGAATTATTTCCTAAATGAATCATTTTTGTACCTGTATCCGCTTGCTGAAAGTGATTAGTTACTGCAATAGAATAGAATTCTCCAATAGAATTTTCTCCTTTTAGTATAACTGAAGGATATTTCCAAGTAACAGCAGACCCTGTTTCTACTTGAGTCCAAGAAATTTTAGCATTTTTCTCAGCTAATGCACGCTTGGTAACAAAGTTAAAAACTCCTCCATTACCATCTTTATCACCTGGAAACCAATTTTGTACAGTAGAATATTTTATTTCGCTTCCTTCCATAGCAATAAGCTCAACTACAGCCGCATGGAGCTGATTTTCACTACGTTGAGGGGCTGTACAACCTTCTAAATAAGATACATATGAACCCTCATCAGCAATTAATAAAGTACGCTCAAATTGTCCTGTACCTGCTTGATTTATACGGAAATATGTTGAAAGTTCCATAGGACAGCGGATTCCTTTTGGAACATAACAAAAAGAACCATCAGAGAAAACGGCAGAATTCAATGCTGCATAAAAATTATCTGTACGAGGTACTACAGAACCTATATATTTACGTACTAAATCAGGATGATTCTGTATAGCTTCGGACATTGAGCAAAAGATAATACCTTTTTCTGCTAATGTTTTTTGGAAAGTTGTTTTTACAGAAACCGAATCGACAACAACATCCATTGCTACATTGGGCTTCTTATCTTCTACTCCTGTTAGTCTTTTTTGCTCTTCTAAGGAAATTCCTAGTTTTTGGAAAGTTTCTAAAAGTTTAGGATCTACCTCATCAAGGCTGTTTAATTTTGGCTTTTGTTTAGGTGCAGAATAGTAAGCAATATCCTGAAAATCAGGTTTATTATAAGAAACATTAGCCCAAGAAGGTTCTTCCATTGTTTGCCAAATACGGAAAGCCTCTAAACGCCATTCTGTCATCCATTCAGGTTCATTTTTCTTTTTAGAAATAGCTCTTACAATCTCTTCATTAAGTCCTTTTGGGAAAGTTTCCGACTCAATATCAGTGTAAAAACCATATTTATATTCTTTATTTTGGAGGTCTTCCCTTAAATCATCTTCTGTATATTTAGCCATTTTTTTGAATTATTTAATTTTTCTATTTATAATAATTAATTATTTATTTATCTGTATGAATAGATTTTATTTATGCAAAAGTAACTTTTTTTCTGTTTGTAGAATAAACAAAAATATAATTTTTCTAAATTGTAATATAGAAAAAATCAATATTAATAAAGTTACATT
>CALFOY010000101.1 GCA_937919265.1 uncultured Capnocytophaga sp.
GTACAGTTCACCAGCGGCGGTCTCGTCTTCAAGTACAATATCTATACCATAGCTATTGCGAATCAGTGCCAATACCGGAGCGCGCAAGGCGTGCAATTGAGCCCCGTCATAAGCTATAACCGACCCTATTACGCTACCCGCTTCCTCATATACCCAAGCATTTTCGTACGAATATTGGTTATTTTTTTGGGTGAATAGTTGTGCTAATAGGTCGATAGCCTCTTCTTTATGAGGTTTGCCAATCATTTTATAGACGATTTCCTCCATTGCCTGAAACATCAGCGGGGCAACGGCGAGGGCATCGCAGGGAGTAGCGTTACGTATCATAGTATTAGTGTAAGAAAACCAGTTTTTGTATAACCTCACTGCCGAGGGCTTCGTTGAGGGTACTTATTATTTTGCTTTTCCCATAGCTAAGCTCTTGGGCGAGGGCAGGGGCGGTCAGGCGTACGAAAAGGGTAGTTCCTTTCAGCACTACCGACGAGGTGTACTTAGCTACCGGAGCCCCCATCAGTTCAGCCCAAAGGGTGGGCAGCTGCGCGCGATAGAGCCCGTAGCTGAGGTTATTTTGCTGAATATAGAGGCGTACCATTTCGCCGAGCGTATGGGTATTAGCGTCCATAAGAAAGTATATTTTGGCGCAAAGATACTATATAATTAGCAAATGAGCAACGACTTCTAACTTCAAATAAAGCATTTCCTTTTTTACTTTTCCTATACGCATATCTACCTACTCTTGATAAATGGTACTTTTCAGTGATTTCCATCCGAGCTTCAAAAGGTATAGAATCTATTTTATTTTTAATTTATCATATTTATTTGTTATCTAACTATGCAGTAGGAATTTCAACAGTTATTATTTTATATTTCCCATTTTGTTTCTTCAGAACAAAATCAAAAGTCGTTTTCCACACATCCATATATACTAAAACAATTTTTATTTGAGGATAATCCTTATTTAATTTTTCTAACCACTCTGATTTTAATTGAGGTGTTATATCTCATTTTTTCATATAAATATATAATTCTGCTTTTATAACTAAAAGCAATAGTCTAGGCATTTTCTTCTCTTTCAAAAATATGCAACGTATGATTACTATCTAAGATATACACCTTATTTTCTGAGACTTTTAAATCTTTAAGCTGGGTAAAACTATCATCTCTTTCCACTACTGCAATAGGTTCTGAAACATAGATAATTTCCTTGGTATTGATGTCTAAAATACCAAATCTTAGTTGTTCAGCAAGATAAAAGTACAATAGATTATCTTGAACAACAAAATCTTCGGCAGTATCATTTGCTTTTTTGATGTTGTACTTTTCAAACTCCTCTTGTAAGCCATATTGAGTAACAAAAGGGGGGTCTTGATTTAAATCTATTTCAATAAAAATATGTGCTAATCCAAAAATTTTTCCTCGTTCATTATCCAAGTAATAATCACTTCTGAAAAAAAGTTTGCTTTCTTTTCCCATGTGGTATTCAGAAATACGATATTTCAGCTCTCCTGTTTTGATGTCTAAGCCTATAAAGCCTCCTATCTCTATGAAAGCCCAAATAATTCCATTGTATATGCCTATAAAGTGTCTTATTTCGAAGTCTCTTTCTTCATCCCACGAATTTTTCCACTTCCCAAGTGAAGAAAGAGGAAACTCCCAAAGAATTGAATCTGAATCTATTTTTCTACAAGCTATTTTCTTTTTAAAATCACGAAATATATACTTGTCTATAATACTTCTTCCTAACCAACTTGTAGCTTCAAAAAGTATTTTTTTCTTTTCAAAATCATAAATCCCTTCTTGTGGTTTATCATCAACTTCATAAAAAGAAAAGTAAGGGTAATTTTGAGCTTCTATCCTATAATTATTAATAACAATAGTTAAATCGTTAATATTGATTATAGCAGAATCTCCATACACAATCTCTCTTGATATCAAATGGTCTTTTCCAAAGGGATATAGTTCTTGCTGTCCAGAAATTTCTAATAGACATTCATTTGATTGAGCATTAAAGAGTCCTTTGCTATTAATGTAATATTCATTCACATAAGCTATTACATTGTTTATTGTTCTACTTTCACAAAACATAATTATTCAGCTTTTATAAAGTTAAAAATAGGGTGTTTAGCATCAAAAGAAATGTCTTCTACTAAATCTTTGAAATTTTTAAGACTATTTATTTTACCAGTTCCATCAACTCTATCAAATTGCTTCCATATATTTGGATCCGTTTTAAAAATTTCATTAGTATTACGCTTAAACAATTCTTTAAAAGCTTGTTTTACCTCATTTATATTAGCTTTATTACTGT
>CALFOY010000102.1 GCA_937919265.1 uncultured Capnocytophaga sp.
GAGATCTAGTACGGTCTCGTGGGCTCGGAGATGTGTATAAGAGACAGCTGAAAAAGTAATAATTTAGCATTATTAAATACATATTCATTTAACAATTAAATTTTTATAAAAGATGCAACAAAAAAAAAGTAGTTTTTTTGATACGAAAGTATTAGGACATCCGTTAGGATTATTTATTTTGTTTTTCACTGAAATGTGGGAACGATTTTCATTCTACGGAATGCGTATTCTATTAATTCAATTTCTTATAGCGGAAGTTATTTTAGGCAGTCCAAAGTCTGGTTGGGGTTGGAGTCCTGAACAAGCAACGGCTTTATACGGCACTTATGTAATGCTTTTGTATCTTACACCTATCATAGGAGGTATGGTTGCAAGACATATAGGAACTCGTAAAACTATTATTTTAGGTGCTATAATTCTTACCTTAGGGCAAGCATGTATGGCTTTTGAAATTCCTGTTATGTTTTATCTTGGTTTAACAGGGTTAGTTTTAGGAACAGGTTTCTTTAAACCTAATATGCCATCTATACTGGGAGAAATGTATAAAAGTTTTCCTGAGAAAAAAGATGGAGCTTATACCATATTCTATATGGGGGTGAATTGTGGTGCTTTTTTTGGTACAATGCTTTGTGGATACTTGGCAGAAACAGAGGGCTGGTATTTAGGTTTTGGTTTAGCCGCTTTATTTATGGCTCTTGGTACACTTCAATTTGTTTTTGCCCAACCAATGATGGGAAATTTAGGTTTATTGGAAGATAAAAAGAATCTTGAAGAAAAAGACACTGACACTGATAAAAGAAATCCTTTTACTATCATAGACTATATATTAATAGGGATAGTTTCTGTTTTAGGATTACTATATGCTTTTAACGACCCTTTATCCAAACAAAATATTATAGACTTATTTTCGTGGGCAAATACTTCTAATATGCGGGGGCAAAATTTAATTATAATTATTACACTTGTTCTATTTATCTATTTACTTGTTTCTCGTATTTTACGTTATGACAAAATAGTAAGAAATAGAATGTTTGGCGTAGTAGCTTTGGCTATTTTCTTGATATTCTTTTTTATGAGTTTTGAACAAGGTGCTTCTTCTTTAATCCTTGTAGCTCGAGAATATGTAGATAGAAGATTAGACGGAAATAGTTTATTGACTTTCAATATTGTAAATGCTGCATTAACATTAATTCCATTAATAATTATTTCTTATGTTTTAATAAAATTAGCCCTTAAAACTTGGAAGCAAATTGCCTTATCCAATATAATGCTTTTCTTATGTTTTTCTCTTATTTGGGGCGTTGTTATTTGGATGTTATATACAGAGTTTACTAAAGAAGCCTCTGAAATAACAGTATCTTGGTTCTCTATTCTCAATTCATTTTTTGTAATTACCTTAGCTTCTGTTGTTTCAAAAATTTGGGACTCAAAATATAACCCTTCAGCAGCATTTAAATATGGATTTGGGCTTCTATTGGTTTCTTTTGGTTTCTTAATAATGTGGTTAGGAGCTACAACGGGAGAGGATGGCAAAATAAGTATGATTTTCTTAGTAATGACTTACTTATTTCTCACTTTGGGCGAGCTTTTCATTTCTCCAGTTGGCTTATCATACGTTTCTAAGCTAGTTCCGCATAGAATGTTAGCTTTAATGTATGGTATTTGGTATTTGGCTATTGCAATTGCACAAAAAGTAGCTGCTACTTTGGGAGGGCAGGTAGAAAAAATAGCAGAAAACTATTCATTAGGACATTTTTTCCTACTATTCACCATCATTCCTGCAACTGCTGGTTTACTTGTAATGTTATTAAATCCGCTAATTAAAAAATTAATGCAAGGTGTAAAATAATTTCTTTTTAACTTTATTTGAAAGAGTAATTCTATTAATATTCAATATATTAAAAAATAATAGAATTACTCTTTTTTTATTTTATTTAAAGAAAATATAAAAAAATAAAATTTTACCTAAAAATATATATTTATCCAAAATAAATGTTTATTTTTGCTTTTTAAATAAATTTTTTAAAACTAAATTAAATGGATTATTTAGACCAGTTAGAATCCGAATCGATTCATATATTTCGTGAAGTGGCAGGGCAGTTTGAGAAACCTGCATTGCTGT
>CALFOY010000103.1 GCA_937919265.1 uncultured Capnocytophaga sp.
ACGCTTTAGAGCGTAACGAGTCTTGTGGTGGTCACTTCCGTGAAGAGTATCAAACGCCTGATGGGGAAGCGCTTCGTGATGACGTAAACTATGCTTACGTAGCAGCTTGGCAGTATACAGGTAATCCTAATGAAGTAGTAAATACCTACAACCCTAGTGAGGAGATTATGCATAAAGAGGCTTTAGAATTTAAAGATATAGAACTAAAACAACGTAGTTATAAGTAGTGATATGGCAACAATGAATTTGACACTCAAAATATGGCGACAAAAAAACTCGCAAGAGAAAGGTCGTATGGTAGATTATAAAGTAACCGACATCTCTGACCATATGTCATTTTTAGAGATGCTTGATGTACTTAATGAACAACTTATTGAGAAAGGTGAAGAACCTGTAGCGTTCGACCACGATTGCCGTGAAGGTATTTGCGGTATGTGTTCTCTTTTCATAAATGGAGAGGCTCACGGACCTGATAGAGGAATTACTACTTGTCAATTGCATATGCGTATGTTCAAAGATGGAGATACCATCACTATTGAACCTTGGCGCGCTACTGCTTTCCCCGTTATCAAAGACTTGATAGTAGATAGAACCGCTTTTGAACGCATTCAACAAGCAGGAGGATATATCTCTGTAAACACTTCTGGTAATACCCAAGATGCTAACGCTATTCCTATTCCTAAGTATGATGCTGATCGTTCTATGGATGCTGCAGCTTGTATAGGCTGTGGAGCTTGTGTGGCTACTTGTAAAAACTCTTCAGCTATGTTATTTGTCTCTGCTAAGGTATCTCAATTTGCTCTTCTTCCACAAGGTAGAGTAGAGGCTACTGAGCGTGTAATGAATATGGTAAATCAAATGGAGCTTGAAGGATTTGGTAACTGTACTAATACAGGTGCTTGTGAAGTAGAATGTCCTAAGGGTATTTCTCTTGAAAATATTGCACGTTTGAACCGTGAATATCTAAAAGCAAGTTTTAAATAACAAGTATTTAATTTTTCATATTATATATTTATTTTAAGGAGAGAGGATTTCATTACGAAATCCTTTCTTTTTTATTCTTTGATTATTAGTAAATTACAGCCTCGGATATCAGCGTTATCAAATCTTCCTAAAACCTCAAAAGTTCCATCTGTATGTATTTTTCCTAAATCTTGCGTTGCTATAAAACTACACGAATATATATTAGCTAAATCAATAATATTAATACCTCCACTTTTTTCTTTTGGATAAATAGTAAGGGCATCTTCAGGATCTCGTGTGAGTATTTTTAGCCAAGGGACAGAATTGAATATACCATCACCTGCAGAATATCCTTGTGAGAGAAGTTCTGTCATTCCGTACTCAGAGTGAATGTAATCTACACCAAAACCTTTTTTTAGAATAGAATGTAATTCTTCTCTAATCAGTTCTTTCCGTCTTCCTTTCATTCCGCCTGTTTCCATTATAATTGTATTTTTTAGAGAAAAAGAATATTTTTCAACCAAGTCCAACAAAGCAAAAGAAACACCAATTAGTAAAATTTTTTTTCCTGATTGGTCTAAAAAAGATAATTTTTCAGCTAATTCGTCTTGATTGTAAAGATAAAATCCACTGTGTTCATTATCAGATAATTGAATTAAATCTTCCACCATATAAATCAGAGAAGAACCTGTCCGTTCCAAATAAGAAGGAAGCAAAGCTAAAACAATATATTCTTTTGGATTTCCGTAAAAATATTCGAAACCTAAACGAAAGCTTTGTTCATAGATAGAAATATCTTTAACAAAATGTTTGGAAGTAACCATACCAGTGGTTCCACTACTGCTAAAATAAGTTTTTGGAATAGTTTCTCCGCAAAAAATAGATTTATTTTTAAAGAATTCTATTGGTAGAAATGGAATTTTATTTAAAGAAGATATATTTTTTGGATTTTTCTTTAATAAGTCACAAAATTGTTTGTATATTGTATTGTTTTTATATTGATAATGAAAAATTTTAAGAGCTTTTTCATTAAAATCATCTTCTGAGGTAATATCAAATATAAAATCAGTATTCATTTTTAGGTTATTTTATCATTTTAGCCACTATATCCCAAACGACAATGCCAGCGCTTACGGAAATATTTAATGAATGTTTAGTGCCAAATTGAGGTATTTCAATAACATTTTTACAAGCTGAAACAACAGATTGCTGTACGCCACTTATTTCATTACCGAAAATAAGAGCATATTTTTTACCTTTTTCTGGAATAAAATTCTGTAATAAAGTAGCGTTTTCAGCTTGTTCAATGGCTATGGTTTCAATATTTTGTTCGTTCAGCTCTTTTACTAAAGAGTTAATATCTTCAATATATTGCCAATCAACACTTTCTGTGGCTCCAAGAGCTGTTTTATGAATATCTTTATGAGGAGGGCAAGCTGTTATACCACATAAATATATTTTTTCAATTAAAAAAGCATCAGCAGTTCTGAAAACAGAACCTATATTATTTAGGCTTCGGATATTATCTAAAATAATAATAATGGGGTTTTTTGTTGCTTCTTTAAATTCTTGTATATTCAGTCGTTCGAGTTGTTCGTTGGTGAGTTTTTTCATCAAAATAAATTATTTAATTTTTTGCCATTTTTCAAAATATAAAGGCGCTAAACTTTCAAGAGTTTCTTTTACTTTTTGTACGTTATCAATGGGTTTTCCAGCGGAAAATATTTCTGTAATTTCATCACTCTTAGCATTAAAAAATAATAAAAGAGGAAAATTGTTTATACGCAAATTTTTGATTTTGTTTAGTTCTAAAATAGCATTTGCTATGTTTTCTTTTCCTGTTTTTATATCATTAGCCATAAAATCTAGTCCTTTTCTGTGATATTCATACATTACTTTATGAAAAGCATCAAAACCTTCTAACATATCAGTAGCAAGTTGCCAACGATTGTTTTCTCCTGTTTGTAGCCAAGCCCTATCAGTTGAAGCTTGAGCATTTAAAACTACTGAAAAAGCATTTTTGAAGAAAGGCTGTCCGCCATTTTCTGCAAATGTATCAGCATCTAACCCTATAATAATATAAGCATAATAAGCAATAATTGAACTTAAATTGGAAGAAAAACTATTAGGATTAAAGAACAGAGGCTCATTTTCTAAATAAGAAAAAGCAATGTTTTTTTCCTGATAATTTAAAAGAGTAGTTTGGTAAGCACTTCCGTATACAGGTCGTGAAGATTGTATTTGTATATCTGCTTGAAAATCATTGTTTTCATATTTTTTTATAGTTAATACAAAAGAACAATCAATTCTCTCATTTGGGAGTGTTTTTATCGAAGTCCATTGAGTTTGGTTGATAAATTCTTGTAGAGATTTTTCTAAATTTTGGAATATTTTTTGATTGGTTTGATTTACTTGTTGCGTGTTTATTGTAACTTTACACAATAGCTCTTGTGCTGTGCTAAAAGAAGAAATTAGCATACATAAAATAGGTAAAACTATATTTTTCATCAGAAATATTTTTTGCAAAAATACTAAAAAAATATGAAGTTGTATTTTGTTTTATAAAAATTAAAAAGTAGATTTTAAATAAAAATGGAAATATTTAAATAATAGTAATAAAGGTAGGTGCTAAAAATGTTATTAAAAAAAAGTTAATTGTAAAAAAAAATATCAAAATTAAGGAAAAAAACATAAATTTGCATCGCAGAACTTATATTTAAAATAAAAATCTAAAAAATATAAAAATGGCAACACAAAATCAAGAAATTGTTCCTGAAAATGCAGGAGCTAAAAAAAAGGGAGGAGGATTTATTATCGCTTTACTTGGGCTTGCAGTGGCAGGGCTGGGAGGCTATTCTTTCTATTTGAATAATGAAAAAGCAAAAAATGAAAAAGTACTCAATGAGCAGAAAGAACAAATGCTTCAAGAATTGCAAGAACTTCAAAAAGAATATGATGGGGCTTTGAGTGTTTCTAAACAGAATGCAGATGAATTATCTGCTGCCAAGGTGCGTATAACTCAGTATATCGACTCATTGAAAGCAATGAAAGTAGATATACAAACCCTTTGGAAATATAGAGACCAAGTACAAGTACTTAAAAAAGAGCGTACAAAATTATTAGCAATAAATGATTCTTTAAGAAAATATAATAGAAGAATTATTCAAGAAAGAGATAGTACATATTCTGCTCTTTCAGAGAAATCTCAACTTTTAGATTCTGTTGCTCAGAAAAATTCAGAGTTAAATAATGTATTAAAAGAAGGAGCAATATTAACTCTTAAAAATCTTACAGCTGTGGCTGTTAAAGAGCGTTCAGCAGGTCGTTATGTAGAAAAAGATAGAGCAGGAGCCACAGATAAAATAAAGGTGTGCTATACTGTAGCTCAGAACCGAATTGCTCAAAAAGGTAATAGATTATTTTACGTTCAAGTGCTTGATCCTCAGAATGTAACTTTGGGAGAAAACGATTTTGTATCTGTTGGAGATAAAACAATTAATTATAGTGCTGCTACAAAATTCCTTTATGAAAGACAAAATGTTGATGTTTGTGAATTCATCATTTCTGAATCAAAAAAATATGAAAGTGGCGTTTATAAAATAGTAGTTTTTGATGAAGAACTTAATGAGTTAGGACAAATTGATTTAAGATTGAGATAATTTATAAAATATATATCCTAAATGAATAAGGTTTTAACTACTATGTTAAAACCTTATTTGCTAAATTAATAATAAATTAAATTTAAAAAAATAATGAACAAAATTTTAAGTATCATATTATTTTTTAATGTAATTTGGGCTATTGCTCAGCCTAAATTGGGGCAGTCTTGGACAAAAAATGAATTAGGAGAAACTCTTGAAACACCTTTGGGATTTCTTCGTAAAGAGAAAACAACAGAGGCTAAAAATGATTATATTTTAGGTATTGATAAATCAAATAAAATTGTATATATTGAAACACGTACCACAACTTTTAAGGTTGGAAACTATTCTTTTAATACAAAATTATATGATTTTAAAAACTATACTTATACTCGCTTTTTCGATGGCTGGGGGTATTATCTTCGGTTAAATGATAGCTGGTGTGCTTATTTCGGAAAATCTAAGCCAAATAAAGACTCTAAGCCTGTTTTTTTCTTTAATTATAATTTTGGAAAAGCAGAAGGAAAGCCCATTTTTGATTCAAATTATGAGGAAGTATTAGCCGCTCAACAAAAAGCAGAAAAAGAAAAACAAGAGAAAAAAGCTAGAGAAAAAGAAGAACAAGCTAAGAAAAAGGCAGATTTTGAGAAAGAACAAAAACGATTAGAAAAAGAGAAACAAGAAAAAGAGAAACAAGAAAAAGAACGTAAATTAGCTCTACAAAAACAAGCTGAGCTACGTAAAGCTCAAGAAGAGGAAAAGAAAAAAGCAGAAGAAGAAAGAAAACGAAAATACGCAGAAGAATTAGCAGAATACAATGCTAAGAAAGAAGCTGAAAGAAAAGCAAAAGAAGCTGAAAAAATGCGTAGGTCAGAAGAATTCCGAACTGGACAAAAAATCGTAAATACAGAAACTGCAACTCCAACAGGAGAAAAAACAACAGATAGTACAACAAAATTATCCAAAGGAGAAAAGCTTCTTGATGAAGTACTTCAATCAAAAATTAAAAAAGGATTAAACAATTATTTGGATTATATTAATAAGAATAAGAAATATACAGAAGCCTATCCATTGGTGCTTGTTAATTACAAAGAAATTAATCAATATTCATCATCAGAATTGGCTAAAATAAGTAAAATAAATTCTACTACATTTTTCAAAAAAGGGTCTAAACGAACAGAAGATTTTAAGGAAAATGGAAAAAATGGAGTGGTAATTATAAAAGTTGAATTTTAAAATAAAAGTAAAAAAAGGTTATCCAAAAGATAGCCTTTTTTTGTTATAAAAATCTGATTTTTAGTTTTTTACAAAATAAATTTGTCATATTATTGTTATAATTTAATATTCATAAAAATATGAAACATATTTTAATTACTCTTTTTGTTGTATTATTTGCCCAAATAAGCGATGCTCAAACTCAAAAGTATTCAACTTTTTATATGCAACGTTCCAGTTTGTTCAATAAATTGTCAATTACTTCCAAAGATATTGTTTTCATTGGTAACAGTATTACTAATGGAGCTGAATGGAATGAACTTTTTCCTCAAAAACGTGTAAAAAATAGAGGAATTAGTGGAGATACTTCCGAAGGGGTATTTGACCGATTAGATGCTGTTGTAAAGGGGAAGCCTGCTAAAATATTCATTCTCATTGGGGTTAATGATATTTCTCGAGAAATAAAAGTAGAAACTATTGTATTAAATATGAAGCAAATTGTAGAGAAAATACAAAAAGAATCGCCTAAAACAAAGATTTATATCCAAAGTATATTGCCTGTAAATCCAGATTTTGAAATGTTTAAAGGTCATATGAAGCCTGAACTCATTAAAGAAATCAATCAGTTTTACCAAAATATAGCTCAAAAATACAAAGTCAATTATATTGATTTATACTCACATTTCCTTGAAGATGGAACTGATAAAATGAATAAAAAGTATACCAATGACGGGTTACATTTGCTTGGTGAAGGATATTTATTGTGGAGAGAAATCGTAAAACCATATCTTTAATTGTATTAGAAAAACTAATTTCTAATACAGAAATAGAATAATATATTAAATATTAACTTATTTGATTTTTTCCAGAACTATAATATGTTAAAAATTAGAAAAAATCATATATTTTTACTATTTTTGCAATTATTCCACATAAAAATATTTTAAATGAATTATCAAAAAATAATTACAGACATATATCAAACTATACTAAAAGGTGAGAATATCGGAAAAATTCCTACTTATATTCCTGAATTAGGGCAAGTAAATCCTGAAAAATTTGGAGTATATTATTTTGGGTTAAATAATAAATCTTTTGGGATAGGAGATTTTTCTGATAAGTTTTCTATACAAAGTATTGCTAAAGTGCTAGCTGTTTCTTTGGCTTATAGTCAGCTTGAAGATAAACTTTGGGAAAGAGTAGGTATAGAGCCTTCGGGTACATCTTTTAACTCTCTTGTTCAGCTTGAAGCAGATAATGGTATTCCTCGAAATCCACTTATTAATTCAGGAGCACTTGTTGTTTGTGATGTTTTACTCTCTATATTAAAGAATCCAAAAGAGGATTTTTTAAATTTTGTAAGGCATTTAGCTAATGATAATGATATTTTCTATTCAAAACGTATTTCCGAGTCAGAAAAGTCTGTTGGTTATCGTAATTTTGCATTGTGTTATTATATCAAATCATTAGGAAATATAAAAAATAACCCAATAGATGTATTAGATTTCTATTTTGATTTATGTTCAATAGAACTTAGTAGCCAGTCTTTAGCATATGTTTTTTCATTTTTGGCAAATGATGGTGTAACCTTGCACGATAACAAGCGAATATTAAGCAAAATTCATTCAAAAAGAATTAATGCCATAATGCAAACTTGTGGTTTTTATGATGAATCAGGTGAGTTTGCTTTTCGTGTTGGGCTTCCTGGGAAAAGTGGAGTAGGAGGAGGAATAGTTGCTGTAATGCCCAATTTTTATAGTATAGCTGTTTGGAGTCCTAAACTTAATGAAAAAGGAAATTCTTATAGAGGAATGAAGTTTTTAGAAGAATTTACTACACAAACACATATTTCTATTTTTTAGAAAAATGAATAAAAAAATGAGTTTGATATTTACCAAACTCATTTTTTATTTGTTATAAAAGATTTTTCCAGTTATCAGCGAATAGTTTGATGGATAAAGCTAAAAGAATGACTCCTGCTATTTTATGTACAATAACAATTCCTGTTTCTCCAAGTAATTTTCCTACCCAGCCTGATTTTTTCATTACAAAATAAGCAATTAATATATTAATAATAATAGCAATAATAATATTAATAGCAGAATAATCTGCACTTAAAGAAAGAATAATTGTAAGTACACCAGGGCCAGCCAATAAGGGAAAAGCAATAGGAACAATAGAGGCACTTGCAGGCACTTCCATTTTATGGAAACTTACACCAAGAATCATTTCAGCAGCTAAAATAAAAAGAATAAAAGCTCCTGCAACAGCAAATATTTCTATTGAAATTTCCATAAATTTTAATACTTCATTTCCTATAAAAAGGAAAACAATCATCAAAGCACCTGCTACAAGAGCTGCTTTTTCAGCGTGAATATTACCTGTTTCTTTACGAAGTTTTAAAATAATTGGAAGCCCTCCTATAATATCTATAATCCAAAAAAGCTTAAAAGCTACTTTTAAAGTTTGTACAAAATCAAAATTCATAACATAAAAATTAAACGTACAATATATTTTAGAAGGCTATAATTTTTTTACTTCAATAATTTCGGCTTGGTTTGGACAATTTTTTACAATAAGTTCCAAAAGAGTGTTATCTTGTGCTTGTCCTACAATTCGATAAGTTCTACAAGGTAAACTTTTTGTATCACTTTTGCTAAAATCAACATCTCCATTCCAAAAAATAGGTTTCAGATACTCTATTGTATATGTTTGATTGTCAATATTTTTGGAGACTATTACACTTTTAGATCGAATATCTTTCAATGTGCGGCAATTTGGAAAATAACAAAAAGAGACTTCCTTCCCCTTGAAAAAAAATGATAAAATAACAATACCCATTGATAGCCCAATGAGATAGATTCCTAATCTTCTTAAAAAACTCATTTTATTGTAAAATATTTAAAAATCAATGATTTATAATTTCTATTTTTCGATTTTGTTCATCTATAAAATCAATTATAATTTCAGAATACTTTTCAGGTAAAAGAGAAGGTATTTTCTCAGCCCACTCAATAAAACACCAATACCCAGAGTAAAAATAATCTTCAATGCCTATTTCCCACGCTTCTTGTTCATTATCAATACGATACAAATCAAAATGAAAAATTTTAACTTTCTCATTTTGGTATTCATTTATTAAGGAAAAAGTAGGACTTGTTGTTGTTTCAGTAATGCCTAAGGCTTTTGCAAGTGCTTTGGTAAGAGTGGTTTTTCCCATTCCCATTTTTCCTTGTAAAAGAACTATTTTATGCTTTAACATTGGTAGAATATCTACTGCAATATTATTAATTTTATCTAATGAATATTCCATTTTTTTGTAAAAAGAAAAATCAAAAATAGTTTTATGAAAAATTTAATCATTAAAA
>CALFOY010000104.1 GCA_937919265.1 uncultured Capnocytophaga sp.
CCTGTTTTATTTGATTGATTTTATTAGCGACAATAGTTCTTCTCGCTTCTAATTGTTCTTTATTCATATCTGTAATAATAATACTTCAAAATTCAGTTTTTACTCAGTAATGGGTCTTATTGTAATTATTTTGCATTTTTTGTAATTACACTTGTTATAAGTGATAATTTCACCTTTTTTTTGCGTATATTTTTACCTGTTTTCGTGAGAGAAACTTCTTCTTCTACATCATTAATAAAAATATGTTGGTGGATTATAGGAAACCCCAAAACATCTACACCTACTTGATACTTTATTACTTCTGCTATCATAAATTTTATTATTTTTAAAAAAATTTATTTGAAATTGTTTTTGCAATGCCATCTCTCACGCATTGAGTATAATTTTTCTTACAAAAAATACTTAATACTTTTTTAGTTATGAGTTATTAATAATTAGCTTCAATCTCTATGTTTTTATGGAAAAATTATATTTATATTTAAAAATATTTAACGTATTGTAAAAAAATATTTTTTGTTAAAATATGAAAAATATTTATTCAGTTCGCAAAAAAAACATATATTTGCATCATTAATTTTAATAATGTTATATATTATTAAAATTAATGTAAAAAAATAAATCTTAATTTATTTATTTCTTGTGTAGAAAATAGAAAAGAAATCAAGGGGCTTGTCTCTAAAAATCTTCTCGTTTTATAGTTTATAGATAATAATGTTAAATTAAAAGGTTTAGTATGTTTGTATTTTAATGTAAATAAGGTCTAAATATAACTAATAAAGAAATTAAAGAATTAGTATTTAAGGCTGTCAAAGTGATTGTTACTGGTTTTCATTAATTAACAGATAATCATAACTAACTTTTATTAGTATTTTTGGCAAAAGAAACAGATAATTTATTGAATATTCAGTTTTTAATTAATTTTTTATACTTATGAAACGTATTTATCTTTTTTTCGCTTTCATACTTTGTATGATGAATTTTTCTTACTCTCAAAATGTAGAGCAAGAAGTAGCAAAACTTGTTAATCAGTCTTTTACAGAAAAGAAAGCAACTATTTTGGAAGATTACTATAACCAAAATGAGAAAAAATTGACTGCTTATTGGAAATCTTATATCAGATATTATCAAGCAATTATCGCCCTTTCTTTAAAAGATGAAAAACAAGAAGAAAAATATATCGGGCAAGCTATTGAGTTTCTAAAAAATAAAAATGAAAAGAGTCAAGAAGACTGGATTTTATTAGCATTAGTACAAAATTATGAAATAAAATTTGCTTCCTTTTTTACCGCTCCTGCTAAGTCTATGAGTGTTTCTGAATACTTGGAAAATGCTGAGAAAACAAGTAAAAGCAACCCTCGTTTGCTACTTGTGAAAGGCATACAAGATATGTACACACCTTCGGCTTTTGGTGGAGGCAAAAAAGCAGAAAGTTATTTTATAGAAGCTATAAATTTATTTCAAAAAAATAAAACAGAAAATAAAGACGCCATTTCTTGGGGGTATGAAGATGCTTATGTTAATTTGGTGAGATTTTATCTCAGAAATAAAGAAAACGAAAAAGCTAAATTAGCATTTTTTAAAGGACTTGCGTTATTTCCTAATAACTATTGGTTTATAAGTAATAAAGATAAATTTTAATTACAATTAATTATATTTTAGATAAGAAAAGCTATTTTCTAAGGATTTATTTTTCTAAAATTTTATTTCTATGAAACCTCTGTTATTTTTTATTTTATGTGTTGTTTTTTCAAGTGTAAAAGCTCAGAAAATAGAAGGAATCATACTTTCTGAAAAAGATAATGAGCCTATTGAAGGAGCTGTTTTTTTAGATGAAAAAGGTTCTTTTTTAACCTATTCTGATGCTTTAGGAAAGTTTTCTTTTGAGGTTAAAAATATTCATCATTTCTATGTTTCTGCGCTTGGCTTTTTTACTAAAAAAATTAACACCCCACATAATTTAGAAAATATTACTTTATTTTTAATAGAAGACAAAGATTTAGAAAACATACACTTAGAAGAAGTAGTTGTTCATTATAAAATGCCTACTTTAAGAGAATTTTCTCTTCAAGAAATGAGTATAATGGACGTGTATAACAGCCCGAACTCTTACGGAGATGCCATAAGAGCAACTACTCTTTTGCCCTCTTCTACAGCCACAGAAGAAAGTGCCGAAATAAGTATTCGAGGAACAGGAGTAAATAATTCTATACTTTTCTTTAATAATGTTCCTATTTATAAATCGTTTAGAGGTTCCGATGCTATTCCAGGGGTAGGAACTTTTAGTATCATCAATACACAAACGATGAAGTCTTTAAACGTTTTTTCAGGAAATCCTCCTTTATATTTGGGGCATTCTTCAGGCGGGCTGATAGAAACACATACCATTGAAGAATTAAAACAAAAACAACTTAGTGGCTCTGTTAGTATGTCTAACCTTGGAGTATATTTTGCAAATAAATACCAGCCTAATAAAGAGTCCTTCTTTCAAGTATTTGCAAATCATTCTTTTTCTGGTATTTTTACATCTATCAATAAAGATGCTTATCCTTATATTCATAGTTTTTCTAACCAAGATATAGGCATAAATACACGTATTTTCTTGAATAAAAATAATTATTTAAACTTTTATTCTTTTACCTATAATGATAATACTTCTTTTGAGGAACATATAATGACCTATAAAGGAGATGCGATAAGTAAAGAAAGTCGTTCTTTAAATATTTTGAATTTTGTACATACTATACATCCTGATTTTTATGTGCAATTCAACGCGATGAACGACATTAGTAATAGTCTTTTTGAATTTGGAAATATTCTTTCTTTATCCTCTAATAACAATTATTTTTCTTCTCTAAATATTGTTTATGATAAAAAGAAAATAGGAATAAATGCCGGCGTAGATTATGATTATAGAACATTTCACTTACAAGGAACAGCAAATCAATTTCCATTTTACTATGCCCCTTCTTCTCCTAAAATAGATTTTAATACAGATGGTAAAATCAGCCATCTGCAAGGTTATTTTGTCTTAAAATACAAGCCTTTTCATAAGTTATTGTTGTCTTATTCAAATAGATTTTCTACTGATAATATTTCCTCATTGCCTAATACACAATTATCAGCATCTTATTCTTGGAATACCAATCATTCTATTTTATTATCTGCTGGAAATTATTCTAATTATGGAAATGCTTCATATCCTAATTTTATTTTTCCTGCTTATAAGTCTAAACAAATTAATTTAGATTTTCAAAACAAATTCAACTTTGGAAATGTAGATATTTCTCTGTATTACAATAAGGTAGAGACTGATAACGCTAATTTATACCAATGGGAAAGCACATATAACACCAATAATATTTCTCAAAATATTTTAGGAGCAGAAGTATTTACAGATGTGATGATTACTAAAAAATTAAAATGGAAAAATTCACTTTCTATTTTCTCTAATAAGATAAAAGAAGAAAATTTAGAGTATTTTTCTACCAAAAATATTAGCCCAATTATAAAATCAGATGTTCAATATAACATAAAACCTATAAAAACAACATTTAATCTTTCATTTTCTTATCGTAAAGGTAAAAAATATACTCCAATTACAGGAAATTATATGCAAAATCATATAAAATATCCTATTTTTGGAGATAAAAATAGCTATCAAATACCTGATTATTTCAAAATAGATATAAATACATACAAAATTTTACCTTTAAAGAATGGAAATATAATTATATACGCTACTTTAGCAAATGTTTTAAATAAAAAGAATGTCAGTAAAGAAGTTTATGATGAAAATTATACACCATCGTTTAGATTCTATTCAGGAAGAATGTTTTTCTTTGGAATTAATTTTAATTTTTTGTAGGTTTATTCACTTTCAATAATCAAATATTTAGTAGTAAAAAAACTTTTAAATATATAAAAAATGAAAGAAGAGTTTTTATAACCTTCTGAAGTATCTCTACGACTTTGTAGAGATATTTTGTTATATTGAGTGGGACTAATTGAAAAATGAGAAATCTATTACATTATGGAATGATTTTTGATGGTAAAAAGGATTTATTCACGTTTTTTGTATTAAAAAATATAATAAAAAATTATTTTTCAATTTTATTTTAAGACAGTATAGAAATGTTAGTGTCAATTTATACATTTATATCTAAACATAAATTTTTATCTTTTTGTGGTATTTTATCCTTTTTTTTATTTTTAGTTTGGGCTTCTTCTAAAATTCAATTTCAGGAAGATATTTCCAAGGTGTTACCACAAAATGAAAAAACATCTATTACTTCAAAAGTTCTAAAACAGCTGAATTTTTCTGATAAAATTTCGGTTATTATACAACAAAAACAAGGCGAAAACCTTTTAGAACTTCAAGAAGTAGCCACAGAATTACATAAAGATTTGGAAGCTAATTTTTCTGAATATATTTCTGATATTCAAGGTGTTGTAAATGATACGCTTATTTCCAACTCTTGGAATTTTATGTATGAGCATCTTCCTTTATTTTTGGAAGAAAAAGATTACCAAGAAATGGCTTCTCGGTTACAAAAAGATAGCTTAACGGCTATGGTAAAGGCTCATTATAGAACATTACTTTCTCCTTCGGGTATTGTAGCACAAGAATTTATAAGGAAAGACCCTTTTGGATTGGCTTTTAAAGGGTTGAGTAAGTTGCAAAACCTTAATGTAAGTTCAAATTTGACTTTAAATAATGGTTTTCTTACTTCAAAAGATAAAAAACAAATTCTTTTTTTCATAGTTCCTAAATATTCAGGAAGTGAAACAGAACATAATACACTTTTCTCAGAAAAATTATTTCTTTTACAAAATAAGATTCAAGAAAAATATCCAACTATTGAGGTAGATTTTTTTGGTTCGGCTTTGGTAGCAGTAGCAAATGCTCACCAGATAAAAACGGATATTTTAACAACTATAGTTGTTTCATTGTTCATTTTGTATTTGATATTAGTTTTCTTTTATAGAAATATTTTTGTTCCATTGATAGCTTTTGTGCCTTCATTATTAGGAGTGGCTGGGGCTTTGGCTTTTTTATATTTTTTTAAAGGGAGTATTTCTGCCATTTCTATCAGTATAGGAGCTGTTTTGCTAGGTGTGACCATAGATTATTCTTTACATATTCTTACTCATTATAACCATACAAAGGGGATAAAAGACCTTTATAAAGTAGTAACAAGCCCTGTTATGCTAAGTAGTTCTACTACTGCAATTTCCTTTTTTTGTTTGCTTTTTACACAATCAGAAGTGATGAATGATTTGGGAATTTTTGCAAGCATTGGTATAATGGTTTCTGCGCTTTTTGCTCTTATTCTTATTCCTCATTTGTATAAAAGTAAAAAAGAAGTACAAGCTCGTAAAACTCTGATAGACAAGATAGCATCTTACCCTTATCATCAGAAAAAAGGTTTGGTTCTTCTTTGTACATTGCTTATTGTTGTGAGTATATTTTTCTTTGGTAAAGTACGTTTTAATAGTGATATTTCTTCTATGAACTATATGCCTGAAAAATATCTTTCAGCACAACATAAGTTGGAACATTTAACAGATGATAAATATAAATCTATCTATGCTGTAGCTTACGGGAATTCATTGGAAGAAGCATTGCGAAAAAATGAAATTTTGTATAAAAATCTTTCAGGACTGAAAGAAAGAGGCGAAGTTATTCAGTTTTCTTCTATCGGAAATTTTATTTTCTCAGAGCAAGAACAACAAAAAAGAATACAACTTTGGAATGATTTCTGGACAAAAGATAGAATTCAAATAGTTGAAAATCAGTTAATAGAAATAGGAAAGGAAATTGGTTTCAAGCCCAATACTTATCAAATGTTTTTTGAGCATTTGCAAGCAACATTTTCTCCTATAACAAATATGGAACAATATAAAGAATTGACTGCCATACCATTATCTGATTTTATTTCAGAGAAAGGAAATTTTTTTACTATAGGGAATTTATTAAAAATAAATATTTCTCAAAGAGAAAATATAATTCATCAGCTTGAAAATCAGTTTGTTGTTATAGATAGAAAAAATCTTAATGAAACTTTTCTTGGAGAGCTGAAAGACGATGTTCTTAGCCTAGCAAGTTATTCTTCAATAGCGGTTTTACTTATTTTATTTTTGTATTTCAAACGAATAGAATTGGTATTGCTTACTTTTAGTCCTATTCTGGCAACTACTTTAGTGAGTTCTGCTCTTATGTATTGGTTGGGTATAGAGTTCAATGTTTTCAGTATGATTGTTTGTACGCTGGTACTTGGGCACGCTGTAGATTTTAGTATTTTTATGAGTTGTGCTTTACAAAGACAATATACTTATGGAAAAAATGAATTACCAACCTATAAAGTTTCTGTTTTATTGGCTTGTATAACAACATTATTAGCTATTGGTACTTTAATTTTTGCCAAACATCCTGCTTTACAATCAATAGCAAGTGTATCATTAATAGGGCTTTCTTCAGCTTTAATAATTACTTTTATAGTTTATCCAGCAGTATACAAATGGTTTATTTTCAATAGACCTCAAAAAGGTATTTCTCCAACAACACTTTTATATTCTATTATTTCTTGTTTATCAATAAGTTATTATGGTATAGGTAGTTTTATTTTATCAAATTTAGGAAATGTTTTGATGAAAATATCTCCTAAATCTGTAAAATATATTCGTTTTTTATCTGCTAAATTTTTTATTTCAGTATTGACTACCAATCCTTTTGTTAAGAAAAAATATATAAATCGTGCCAATATTTCGTTTGATAAACCCGCTATTATTATTGCCAATCATACTTCTTGGCTTGATACTTTGATAATGGGAATGATTACTGATCAAACCAGTTATATTGTAAATGATTGGGTTTATAATTCTCCTATTTTTGGGAAATACATCCAGAAATTAGGAGGTTATCCAGCTTCAAAAGGAGTAGAAGAGGGGCTGTCTATTTTTAAGAAAAATATAGAAGAAGGCGTTTCTATTGTTATTTTCCCAGAAGGGACTCGCTCTGCTACCAATTCTATTGGTAGATTTCACAAAGGAGCTTTTTATTTAGCAGAAAAGTTAAATTTAGACATCATTCCTATATATATACACGGTAATGCACAAACCAATCCCAAAGGAGATTTTATAATTTATCACGGACATTCTATTGCTGTTTCAGGAGCGCCTATTTCTTTTAATGATAATTCATTTGGAACAACTTATTCTGAAAAATGTAAGAAAATTAATGCTCATTTCAGAGAACAATTTGCTCAAATAAGAAAAGAATTAGAAGATATTGATTATTTTAAGGAAAAGTTAATGTTAAATTATCTCTATATGGAATATCCTGTTCGGAAACAAGTCCGAAAAGAATATTTAAAAACTAGAGAAATTTTCTTGAAACTAAATGAAGAATTACCTAAAAAAGGAGCTATTACCCTAGAATGTGATGATTACGGACAGTTGGCATTTCTTCTTACTATTAGTGAGCCTAAACGAGAAATAACAGCTATCATCTTTGACGATGATAAAAGAGCTGTCGCGCAACAATCTTATTTAACAAAAATCTGTAAAATGAAGTTTGTAAAATATGAAAATGAAATATAATGATAAATTTTATTGTGGTTTTAGAATAGAAAATAGAATTATTAAGTTATTTTTCCTAAGATAAATCATATAATTTGTCTTCAATAACACAATAAAATATATTTTTTATAAAAAAATGTAATAAATTAATTTCTTGATTTTCAGTGTGTTTAGTGTATTTTGTGAAAATAATTGCAAAAAAAGTAAAAAAAAGTTTGTCAGTTTAAAAAAATGTTGTACCTTTGCATCGCAAAACAAAGGAAACAAGGTTTGGTAGTTCAGTTGGTTAGAATACATGCCTGTCACGCATGGGGTCGCGGGTTCGAGTCCCGTCCAGACCGCAAATAAGAGTTTAGTTGTGTTGTTTTGTGTAATATTTGGTTTTACACAGGTTTATTAGTTGAACCAATGAAAGGCTTTCCTGCAGGGAAGGCTTTTTTATTTTGTTAATTTTAAAAATAAAAAATCCAGAAAAATATATTAAAATTTTTCTGGATTTTTTTTATCATCATTAAATTATTTATTTTGTTTTAAAATAGGAATAGTGTAATATAAACCTAAACCTAAACGATTGAACTGTTCAGTAGGTAAGGTATGTTCATAAGTTGTTGTTTTTCCGATATATCCTAAGTAGAAACAAAGGTCTTGCTTAGGAAGAGGTTTGTGCTGTAAGGCTACATAATAAGAATAATTTTTTCTAAAATTATAACCAATGTCTTTATTGCCTGCAGTGTCGAGGCTTCCTTTGATGACAAAATCCCACTTAGGGAAAAGTTTTTGTTCAAAACGGAGAGTCATTGTTTTGTAAATACTATTTTTTCCTAAATGATAATTTCCTATTGTTAATCCTTCTATTTTACTTTGTGCAGTAGAAACAATTAAAGGGAAATCAGCCTCCATAGTAGAGTACATAAAATCCAAATATAACCATTGTTTATCTGTCTTCAATTGATTTCCAAAAGAAAAAGTGTGAGAATAATATCCTTGAGCGAATTGAGAAACATTATAAGACCATTGAGTTTGTATTTTTTTATCTAAAAAAGAACCATTCCAAGTGAAATAACTTCCCATAGGCGTTTTAGCGGCCTCAAAACCATTAGATACTGCTCCATTATTTTTTAAATGTTGAAGAAAAGTATTATTAGTTGTATTATGAAGCATAAAACTAAATGAGTGTTGTGGATTTATATTGTAAGAAAGTTTTCCTCCCATTACGAAAACATTTGCTATTGAAGTACTTAGATAATCAGAATAAATATATTCATAAATAGGATGAATAACTAATTCATAACTACCCATCATAGCGTATTGTTTTCCTAAGGTAGCTTTCCAGTTTCTATTTTTCCCGAATTTGTATTCTAAGTACATATAATCTAATGCGGCAGATGAGTTTTCTAAACTATTTTGAGCATTAGTTCTATTCAAACGAAAGCGTACTCGATATGAAACATCTTCATTTATAGCGCCTTGAAAGTTTAAACGAGCTTCTTCTAACAAGAGGTAATTTGCATTATCTTTATTATTATTTTTATTATTATCAGATACAGCAGCACCTCGAAATAATCCATCTAAGTTAAATAATCTTAGAGGTTCTGTTGGGGGAATAGGCTTTTTTTCTTCTATTTTTAAAGTATCTGAAATTTTTATTTGTTTAGAAATGTTTGCATTTGCATAAAAAAATAAAAAAAGACTAAGGAAAGAGAATAATTTTTTCATTATTTTTATAGTATTAGTGAC
>CALFOY010000105.1 GCA_937919265.1 uncultured Capnocytophaga sp.
TTAGTGGCGAAAGTACAATATTTTTATTATATATGCAATATTATTTATTAACAGAATATTTTTTGTAAAAAATACTTTTGTCAATTAATAAAGTTTGTATCTTTGCACGCAGATAAACAAAAGGAGGACGGATTTGACTGATTGCAACCTCATCGTTTTACGATAAATGCTAAACCAGTGAGCCTCATATAATTAGAGGTTTGTATCTTCTCTTCCTCATAAATTTTTTAAATCTTATGGGATACTTATTTACTTCAGAATCGGTGTCAGAAGGGCACCCAGACAAAATTGCTGACCAAATCAGTGATGCATTAATTGATAATTTTCTTGCTTTTGACCCTAGCTCAAAAGTTGCTTGTGAAACACTTGTTACCACTGGACAAGTTATACTTGCAGGTGAAGTAAAGTCTAACACTTATCTTGATGTACAACAAATAGCACGTGATGTAATAAAGAAAATAGGCTACACTAAGAGCGATTATATGTTTGAAGCAAATTCTTGCGGTGTACTTTCTGCAATTCACGAGCAATCACCAGATATTAATCAAGGAGTTGTACGACAATCACCAGAAGAACAAGGTGCAGGCGACCAAGGTATGATGTTTGGTTATGCAACTCGTGAAACGGATAATTATATGCCTTTGGCTTTAGACCTTTCACATACAATTCTTAAAGAATTAGCCATACTTCGTAGAGAAAATGAAGAAATAACTTATCTTCGTCCAGATGCAAAAAGCCAAGTAACATTAGAGTATAATGATGAAAATAAACCTGTTCGAATAGATAGTATTGTTATATCAACACAACACGACCCTTTTGGAACAGAAGATGAAATGTTAAAGAAAATAAAAAATGATATTTTAACTATATTAATTCCTCGTATTCAAAAAAAATATCCAAAATATGCTCATTTTTTTGATGAAAATATAAAATATCATATCAACCCAACTGGTATTTTTGTAATAGGAGGACCTCACGGAGATACAGGACTAACAGGAAGAAAAATTATAGTTGATACTTATGGAGGAAAAGGAGCTCACGGAGGTGGCGCTTTTTCTGGTAAAGACCCTAGTAAAGTAGATAGAAGTGCAGCCTATGCTACAAGACATATAGCTAAAAATATGGTAGCAGCTGGTGTTGCTGATGAGGTTTTGGTACAAGTAAGTTATGCCATAGGTGTTGCTGAACCTACTGGGATTTATGTGAATACTTACGGAACTTCTCACGTTAAATTGACAGATGGAGAAATAGCAAAAAAAGTAGGAGAAATTTTTTCTCTTCGTCCATATGATATCGAACAACGATTGAAGTTACGAAATCCTATTTATAGTGAAACTGCTGCTTATGGGCATATGGGAAGAGAGCCACAAGTGGTTAAGAAAATATTTGCATCGCCTTATCACGAGCGAAAAGAAATAGAAGTAGAACTTTTCACTTGGGAAAAATTAGACTATGTAGAAAAAATTAAACAAGCATTTGGCATAAAATAAAAATTATAAACTAAGGTAAAATATATTTTTGTATATTTTACCTTATATTTTTATAAAAAATAACAATGGAGCAAGTTCGTGATATTCCTTTATTTAAATCGTATAATAAAGATACAACTGTTATTGAGGGCGATCCTTTTATGGAAAAAGAATTGGATAGACTAATACAAACTTACACTCAACCACAAGAGATTATAAGAAAACTAAGAGATGTAGGTTATTCTGAAGAAGAAGTAAGGCGATGTTATAAGTTTCAATTTTATTGTGAAATATTAGAACAAATACAAAAAGATAAAGAAGCAGAAAAAGCAGAAACACGGCTTTCAATATCTTTTATTGTTTCATTGGTAGTGTTTTCTTTATTTTCTCTGGCGGCTATAATAGGAATTTTCTTTTCAGGATATTTTATATTTTTGGCGGTTTTTTTATTGCTTATTACCTATGGCTTTTATAAACTCAACAAACTTTGTATTATCATCTGGGGGATAATTTTACTAATATTGTCTATACTTGGTACTATAGCCATATTTACTGATACTGGAAAAATATTTGCAGCTTTTGTTCCCGTGGCTACTATTTTATTAGGATTTTTAGGAGATTTATTAAAAAAGAATTATTAGGGGTAAATAAATATAAACTTAATCTTTTGTTAGTAGGATTTAAAATGTATAAATCTGCAAAAGAAACCACTGTCTGAGAAGTATAGATAATGTATTAATAGAACTCTAATAATAATTATATGATAGAAAATAACATAAAAATCATATACCATATTGATTTAGAAGTATATAAAAAAGTAAAAATAAAGAATTACTATCATTTTTCTAAATCCGAAATTATTGAAAAAAATGCTATGGGGAGAGGTTTTAATTTTAAATACTGATGGCTCTTTTTTTTCATTTGAAGCCGATTTGTTTAAGTTTTTCATTGTTTTTACTGATAACTTAAAAAAAATATCTTTGAAAGAGGAACAGAAAAATCAAGTATTCAGTGTATATAATGATTATCTTTTTTCTTAGAAAGATATGACGAAAAGTATGTTAATGTTATATTCAAAGGACAGAAAAAGTCTTTATTTGATATTAAAAAATTATTACAAAAAACAGAAGAGATAAAACAATAAATTAT
>CALFOY010000106.1 GCA_937919265.1 uncultured Capnocytophaga sp.
AATACAATGTGGTCGTACTGCTCTATCAGTTGTTGTTCCTTCTTAACGTCTATACGTTCATCGGGATATACTTTATACAACTGATGTATGGTATATAGCTCTGAATATTTCTCAAGCTCCTCAATCCAACGCTTGTTGATGATAGAATCTTCTATATGAGGATGTGTTACAATAATAAGTGTTTTCATATAATTACGAATAATCAAAAGTGAATAGCACGATACGGCTTACAGGCTCGTACATCATAATGATATAGCCACCAGAACCCACCCAGTCGTAAGCCCCTGTTTCGGCTACGAGATAAAAAGGGTTTCCTTGGTAAGAAATGTCAAACAGTACCTCATCATCAGCTTCTCCATCTTCTATATGCATCTTAAAAGCCTTCGGATATTCCTCATCTTCAATAGTGGAGCACCAGTTACCATACTGAGGCTCTCCCCCCAATATCTCCAAATAGTTTTCCTTATTCAGTTCGCCCTTATATTCAGGATAATGTAAATTCACCAAAGTACCATATTTGGCTACATTTTCCTTACTCTTTTCATAGTTATCAGCCATTTCCCGAAAGAGTTCTTCCTCTTCGGAATTAAAATCCCAATGGTGAATAGCGGTTCGCTCAAAATATCCTTCCTTCCCGAGGAACTCAAACTTATTATCGTCGGTTAGGCGGAAAGCCAGCCAGTTAGGTGCGGTATATTCGTTGTGATATTCGGTGGTATTATCGCCTATATAACCCTCGTAAGGCTCAAAAGGACACAGCATATACACCTTTTGTCCTGCCCAATCGGGATTGATTTCAGCTAAATCGATACTCATCAGGGGCAGAAAATGATTTTTGAGCCATTGTTGCTCTTTTACAAAAATATCTTCCGCTTTGGGGAACGCCTGCAAATGGTCGTTCAGTTCTTGGATTTCTTCTCTTGATTGCATAATGATAATATGTTTGTTAGTAAATTTGGAAATTAGCCAATTAGTTTGCGTAAAACAATTATAGTGATTTTACTACTTTTCCTCTCTGAAAATCTCCAATACCTTGTCGCGAACCTCTGGGAATTGGGTGTATCCTTCACGGTCAAGGAAGTGTCCCGCTACGGGTAGGCGCACAAACTCACAATGAAGCCATGTGGCGAGGCGATCGCTCAGCTCGGTAGGGACAATAGAATCCTTCTCAGAGGCGATGACTATCCCCTTGCCTATCTTAGGAACACGGTGATAGCTCCTGAGATGCTCCACAAAGGGATTGAGACTCTCGAAATTGGGTACCTCCTCACAGAATCCCGATACAAGTACGATACCTTTGGGCTCTTTATCGGTCTTGAGCAGGTAACAGAGCGTGGTAATCGTTCCCAAACTATGGGCTACAATGACCGTCTCTGGAGTCATCTCAAGCTCCTTTTCCAAGGTACCCACCCATACCGCTACATTAGGATCGGCTGGATTAGGAATCGCCAAGCAATGGGTGCTGATATTTTCCGTTTTTAGCGCTTGTTCTAACCATCTGTACCAATGCCTTTCGGGTGTATCGTCATATCCGTGAATGATGTATACTTGTTTCATTAGTTATTTTCTTCCTCCCTGCTCCCTCCGATACAGGGAAAAACAAGGTGGTTTTTATGTTTTTAAATTGTTTTTATCCGTAAAATATCCTTAATATACCTTTTTGACCTCCCCCCTACCCCAAAAAAAGGGAGGAAAGGATTCGTTGAGGTATCTAAATCCTTTATATCTTCCTAATTTTATCTTCTTTATAAACTATTCCTTGCATACTCATTCTCACGGCTTCCCCCTCTCTGATGGGTCAGGGGGAGGTTTTAAGTATTGGTACAAAGTCCTATGCTATAAAAATAGGGAATAAGGATTCTACCTCCAGCCACCCCCAAGGGCTTTATACAAGGTAATACCGTATTGCATACGTGTAAATTGTGATTCGGCAACACTAAGCTCGGCATTGAGGCGGTTTACTTCGGCGGTGATTACCTCTAAATAATTCACCATACCGCTATCGAACAGCTGTTTGGAGTAGTCTGTAGCTTCTTGATAGGCTTTCATCTCCTTGTTTTTTAGCTCAATAAATTCTGTTTGGTTGGAAAAATTCTGCATAGCATCGGCTACTTCCTTACCCGCAGAAAGTATCACTTTCTTGAAATTGAGCAAAGCGGTTTCTTGTTCTATCTGTCTCATTTCGTATTGGGTACGAATCTGTCTTCCATTGAGGATAGGTTGTGCCAATCCTGCTACAAAATTAGCAAATATGGACTTAGCCGAAATCCACGTATCGAGTTCGGTAGAGGAGAATCCACCTCGCGCGGATAGTGTAAGCGTGGGGTAGAAAGCGGCACGGGCTACATTGGTCATCTCAAAGGCGTTGCGCAGACTGAGTTCTGCACGTGCTACATCGGGGCGATTCTGAAGGAGCTTGGCAGCATACCCTTGCTTAAATTCGGTAGGGAAATTCTGCTCGGCAAGCGTGGTGCGCTCTATCGTATGAGGTTCTTCCCCAAGGAGTACACAGATGGTATTCTCCAATGCCCACACGCTATTCTTGATAGAAATGAGTTGTGCCTGAGCATTGTATACCAATGCTTCTATCTGTTTGGTAGCTACTTCGGTAGTGGAGCCCGCCTCCTTGAGGTGCTTGGTGGTCTCCAAGCTCTTTTGGCGGAAATCAATGGTTTGTTCCAGTACCTTTTTCTGCTTATCAAGCATCAAAAGTTGGTAATAAGCCGTTGCCAAGGTAGCCACTACCTCGGACTGTACTGCCTTTTGCGCCTCTACCGTAGCGAGGTAAGAAGCATAAGAAGCACGTTTTTGAGCAGAGAGCTTACCCCAGATATCGGCTTCCCACGAAGCTGAGCCTGTGAGATCCCATAGGTTGCCGTAAGTACGTTCGCCTACGCCCCCCATCGCATTGATAGAGGACGTAGCGCGGGTATAATTCGCCTGAGCAGCAAGGGTAGGGATAAAAGCGGCTTTGCTTTGCTTGAGGTACGCCTGAGCGGAAGCCACATTCTGCATCGCTACACGTACATCAAGATTGTTAGAAAGCGCCTTATTGATATGTCCTTGGAGGGTGGCATCGGTGAAGATGTTACGCCAAGAGACATTGGCACTGCTAAGACTATCCGTAGGGATATTGTCCGTACGGAAAAGTTTTTCATTCACGACATTGGGACGCTCGTAAGTTTTGCGACCGGCACAAGCGGTGAGAGTAAGGGCTACAAAAGCCACTGCGAAACCTTTATAAATGATTCTGTTCATAAGTAAATAGTTGTTAGTGATTAGTGGTTAGTTTTCAGTTGGATCAGACAATTTAGATTCTGCTAAGTTAAATTGGTACACTTCCCAGATTTCTCTATATCGTCGTTTTCTTATTTTAAGTCCTCGTTTGTCTTTTTTGCCAAATATTTCTATTGCTTTTTGCAATTCTTTCTTAGAGATAACATAGATGGCTCCATATTTGGCACGCTTACCAAAGCGTTTTTTAGCCTCTGGAGGAAGGAAAACAACGATATACTCTATATCCTCAGTAGCTATCTTTATATCTTTTTCAGGTTTTTTTGTTTTATATCTTTTCCCATCAACAATAAACAATGGATAATGTTTTAGAGCATTTTTCGGACGCCCAATAATAATCTCTGTATTAGTCGCCTCTTCAGGTGTTTTTACCTTTCCAAGCGTATCTTGCACTTGTTGCGCCATAGTGGAAAGCGTAAAAAAGAATAGAAATATAGTAAGTCGGGTCATATCAAAAATATTTTATTTCTTTTTACTCTTATTCTTTTTATGCTCATTATAGTAATCTTTGGTATAAGCTACTAATCCATATTGACTGAGATAGCCATATTGCTCAAATAACTCTTGCTTCTCCATTACAGAATACTTGTAAAACTGTCCACTTCGGAGTTCTTTTTTGAATGCTTCTCTATCTTTTTCTTCAACTATCTTATCATTACGTATAAAAAGGATTCCACAAACATAACCATACTCTATATGAATATCACTATTCCTATAGAGTCTGTCCATAGTATGGTTATATACTTGGTGAGGTGTGTCTTTAAACACAATATAACAGCCCATATTGTCAAAATGGATTGTATCCCACTGTTTTGCTTGTATCTTATACATACCATTGGCATCTGTTTTTACCTCATTAGCTGCATAATGCCCTTTGTTTGTATAAGTAATTACATCTGTATTTACAGTAATATTAGCCAAAGGCTTTCCTTGATAATCGGTAACCTTTCCTGTTATAGTGATTTGCGCCATTGTAGAAAGCGTAAAAAAGAATAGAAATATAGCAAGTCGGGTCATAGCTTATTGTTTTTTCTGAGCTTTACGGGCTTGTCGTTTTTCGTATTTCTTCTTAGCTTTTTCAGTAACTGCTACCAATACCCCATTGATAGCTCCAGAACAACAAATAGCTGTAGCTGCTGCTGGAGTAAGGTAATGAATCTCTTTTGAAATCTTTTGCCTACTTGTTTTCTCTCGGAACTTTTTCTTGTCCATAGGCATACCATCCAACACAAAGAGAGGTGTAGCACAATAGTCCTCTGAAATTTGGGCTATTGCACGGGAAGGAATCCGCTTTACCATCTGTTTTATATATGCTTCCTCTGCCTCTTTGTAAGTTCCTTCAAATGATTCCTCGAAATTAATTTCTTGCTTTTTCTCCTCGTTGGTAATCAGCTTGCAGGAAGTACAACAATGCACCATCAGCATATCCCAGCGATCGGCTTGGATCGTGTAATTACCTAAACTATCTGTATAAGTCTCGGTATTCCTATCTTTGTTATATATCCTAATATTGGCAAGGGGATTTCCCTCTTTATCAGTAACTTTTCCTGAAACGACTATAGGTTGTTGTATTTGATAGATTTCCCAAATCTCTGCATAATGCTGCTCCTTTCGGTTGAGTTGTCTATTGGGAGGATTACTGGCAAGTGCTTCTGCCTTCTGAAAAGCATTTTTAGTGATAACATATACCGCCCCATTTCTTGCTCTCTTACCAAAAAGACCTTTTGCCCTTTCTGGATAAAATATCATTATGTGTGCTATATCTTCTGGTTGGAGCTTCTTGAACTTATGTCTAAGCTTGGTGTATTTCTTTCCATCAACCATAAAAAGGGGGTTTGCTTTATGAGAAATTTTCCCTACACATCTTAAGGATAGAGGTTCCATCTTCTCAAGAGTCGATATACTATCTTGAGCCATTAGGGGCAGCGAAAACAATGTAAAAAATAAAAGAAACTTCATAA
>CALFOY010000107.1 GCA_937919265.1 uncultured Capnocytophaga sp.
CGGTCTCGTGGGCTCGGAGATGTGTATAAGAGACAGGTTTGTTAAATTAGTAGATCCAATTGGTTTTTCTTTTAAGTTGGAAGACTATTTCAGTCCTAACGTCTTGGATATGCCTTTTTTCATACCTTTTGCTTTTATTATTGCTGTATCTGTTATTATTTTCGAATTACTTTTGGGAGTAATGCTTTTGGTGGGGTATAAGAAGAACTTTACGATTTGGTCACTTTTAGGATTAACAGTCTTTTTCGGATTTTTAACATTTTATTCAGCATATTATAATAAAGTTACAGATTGTGGTTGTTTTGGAGATGCTATTAAATTTACTCCTTGGCAATCTTTTACAAAAGATATAGTACTTTTGGTTTTAGTTTTGATATTATTACCTAATAAAAAATATATTCAACCTCTTAAAAGTGGAAAATTACCTGCTTATATAACATTTATTACTATTATATCTTGTATAATATTTACCTATTATACGTATAATCATCTTCCTATAATAGATTTTCGTCCTTATAAAATAGGAGTAAATATAGAAAAAGGTATGGAGTTTCCTGAAAATGCTCCTAAACCTATTTTTAATTATGCCTGGACATTTGATGTTAATGGAAAAGAGCAGACAATTGTAACACAAGGAGCTTATCCAGAAGTAAATGGCAAATTTTTAAGAGTTGAAACAGAGGAAGTTTCAAAAGGTTATATACCTCCTATTCACGATTTTACTATTGAAAAAGATGGAGAGGATTTTGCAAAAGAATATCTTAATGAGCCCAAATTATTAATGATAACTTCTTATGACTTACATAAAGCTGATTTGGAAGCTTTTAAAGCAATTAAAATGCTGACTGATAAGGCTTTAAAAAAAGGTTATAAAGTAATAGGTATGACAGCTTCTGTTGATGATGCAATTCCTGTTATTAAAAAATATGAGCTCAATTTTGATTTCTATTTCACAGACCAAACAACTCTTAAAACAATGATTCGTTCAAATCCTGCTATTATTCGCTTAGAAAAAGGAACAATTAAGCAAAAGGTCAATTATAGAGATACTAATAAAATAAATTTATAGAATGAAGCAAGAAAAAGAAGAACCTTCATTCCTTTATCATTTGGAGGTGTTGCGTTGGCATATTATTCGCTCAATTTTTGCCATTGTAATTATAGGTATTTTAGCTTTTTTCCTAAAAAATTATATTTTTAAGTATATAATTCTTTCTCAAACGCAGGGCAATTTTCCTACATATCAATTTTTTTGTGAATTGGGGCGTTTCTTTGGTTCAGAATCTGATTTTTGTCAAGAGACTTTGCCTTTACAAATTCGTAATCGTACAATGACTGGGCAGTTTTCAGCTGCAATGTGGACTTCTTTTTGGGTTGGTTTGATTGTAGGATTTCCTTATTTAATGTATGAAATGTGGAGATTCATAAGTCCAGGTCTTTATGAAAATGAACGAAGAATAGCTCGTGGTTTTATAGGTGTTACTTCACTTTTGTTTTTTATAGGAGTAGTATTTGGATATTTTATAGTAGCTCCTTTGGCTATTCATTTTTTTGCTACATTTTCTGTAGTAGAAGGTGATCAAATGATAGTCAATATGATAGACTTAGAATCTTATATAGAGACTCTTCGTTCTTCGGTAGTTTCTTGTGGGGTAATTTTTGAACTACCTGTTATTATTTATTTTTTAGCAAAATTGGATCTTATCACAGCTGATTTTATGCGAAAATACCGAAAGCACGCCATAGTATTGACTCTTTTGGTAGCTGCTATTATTACTCCTCCTGATGTTTCTAGCCAAATAATCGTTTCTATACCTATATTATTATTATATGAATTGAGTATTTATGTTTGTAAATACGTACAAAAGGATAAGCTAAAAGAGAAAATAAATTAAAATTTGAATATATTTTAGAAATGGATTTCACATCGTATCTTAATCAACTACCTAGTTGGTTAGAGCTAAAAAAAATTTGTAAAGGGCAAGCTGTTTTAGATTTGATAATCTGCGGACAAGAGTTCGAAACTTATCATAGGTATGCCAAGAGTAATCAAGAAGAATATGAAGGTAATGAGGCTCGTATAGGGTTCAATTTTGAAGATGAAGACGGTCCTTCTTTGCACTTGTATTTTACGGACAAAGGTTGTCTTATTGTGCCTAGTGAATGTGAAGATTACCAAAGTGCAAAATCTGATTTTTATAAACGCATTCCTAAAGAATTTCAAGCGTTTTTCAAAAAGAATTATTCAGATAAACAAATTCCTTTTGTCTTTTACGCATTAGAAAAGCAAAATTGGCAGATGGAAACTAATTTCGAAACCGAAGAAGAAATCTTTACTCTTGGACACTTGACTGCAGAGGCTGATTTTTATAAAGACTGGGCTACCATTTTCTTCGGGGAAGAGTCTGAGTTTCTCAATGATGATGCAGATGCTTACACTATTACTGAAATCTATAACGGAAAAGTACTTACAGAACAAATGGTACTTTCATTGGTTAGTAAGGTAGAAGATTGGCTATTCTTAGAAAATGAGCTTAGTAATATGCCTTATCGTTTTGATTTCTAATACGTTATAGTAAAACTCGATAGCAAATTATATCAACTAAAACTATTTTTAGTAACCCAATTATATAAAATAGTCATAGCTAATAAGATACCAATTTGCTATCGGGTTTTGTTTTTATAGAATAATTTCCTATTAGAAAACATTAATATTATTTACTTACTAATTAAATAATAATAAACTCAAACATAAACTAAAAAAATAATGAAAAAACTCAGAGCTGAGAATATTGTAAAAACTTACAAAGGGAGAAAGGTAGTTAAAGGGGTTTCACTGGAAGTAAATCAAGGTGAAATCATCGGTCTATTAGGACCGAATGGAGCAGGAAAAACTACTTCCTTCTATATGATTGTAGGTTTAATAAAGCCTAATAGTGGGCATATATACCTTGATAAGACAGAGATAACCAATTTCCCGATGTATAAACGAGCGCAACACGGTATAGGGTATCTTGCACAAGAACCAAGTGTGTTCCGTAAGTTAAGTATAGAAGATAATATTCTTTCAGTTTTACAACTTACTAATTTGACCAAGAAAGAACAACTTTATAAGATGGAATCTCTCATAGATGAGTTTAACCTTGGGCATATCAGAAAGAATAGGGGAGACCTACTTTCAGGAGGGGAAAGACGCAGAACCGAGATAGCTAGAGCGTTAGCTACCAGTCCAGATTTTATTTTGCTTGATGAACCTTTTGCTGGGGTAGACCCTATTGCGGTTGAAGATATACAGAATATAGTTTTTCAGTTAAAGAATAAAAATATAGGGATACTTATCACCGACCATCGTGTAGAGGTTACTTTACCAGCTACTGATAGAACTTATTTAATGTATGAGGGAGGAATACTTAAAGCAGGATTACCAGAGGAATTGGCTTATGATCCTATGGTACGGGAAGTCTATCTCGGACAGAATTTTGAGCTAAAAAAGAATACTTTTAATTAGTAAATACAATTAATATGAAAGATTTGTTAGGTAAAGCAATACACGATTATTATACAAATAACGATCCGCAAGATATTCTAACAGAAACAGATATTTCAGAATTAGATACTCTACCAATAGAGTATCTTTTTCGTTCTTACCAGCAAATGCCTAAAATAGAGCAAAAAGCTATGCAATTAGCCTATGGAAAGGTACTTGATATAGGTTGTGGAGCAGGAGTGCATTCTTTGTATTTACAAAATAAGGGTTTAATTGTTACTGCAATAGACATTTCACCAGGAGCAATTAAAGTTTGTACACAAAGAGGCTTAAATGATGCAAGGTGCATTAATTTTTTACAGATGGATGGTAAATTTGATACTATACTTTTGTTAATGAATGGTGTAGGATTGTGTGGAAGACTAAAAGATATTGATTTTTTTATCTCTAAACTGAAATCTTTGCTCTCTGATAAAGGACAAATTTTGTTAGATTCCTCAGATATTATTTATATGTTTGACCAAGATGAAGACGGAAGCTATGAGATACCTATGTTACACGATTATTACGGAGAGGTAGAATATACATTACACTATAAAGGTGAAACAGAGTATAGTCAATGGTTATACATAGATTACAATACCCTACAGAATGCAGTAATAGCCAATGATATGAGTATTGAACTACTTTATGAAGGGGAAAACTATGATTATTTAGCAAGAATAACACATAAAAAATATCCTATTTTATAACTAAAAAGAGAGGTTTTACCTAATAGTAAGACCTCTCTTTTTATTACATTACAATATTGATAATCCTATTAGGCACTACAATTACCTTTTTAGGGGTGTTGCTTTTGAATTTATCCCTCAATAGTAGCCTCTTTGAGCTCGCCGTTGAGGTGACCGTATACGGTAATGGTGTGCCCCCAGAACATATCGTCATCATCAAAATAGACGCAAAAACGTTCATCGTCAAAGAGAACTAACTCTGTTATACTCATACGCTCAACAAAGTGCTTAGGAGTAATCTCAGGAGCATTGGCATCTTCTTCTTTTTGCCATTCGTTGGCTAAATCAGTAAGTTTTTCGGCTGCAAAGGCTTTGAGGTGTTTTATCCACGCTTTGAAGTTAGTAAGGGCTATTTGCCTAAAGAGGGTTAGGAGTTCTTTTAGTTTTTCGATATCATCGGTATGAACATTTAGTGAAAGCCCGTCTTCTTCCTCCTGGTAATACATTCCTCCTTCGAAACTGCCGTATCTTTTGTTCAGCTCGAGTGAAAAATCATCGTCTTCATAGGTTACTTCGGTATTATATTCTTCTAAAATAGCCTCAAAACGAGGTTCTGTTACATTTTCCTCTACTATTTCGACCAACATAAATGTGTGTTGGAAAACTTTAGAAGCGTTTTCGGGTTTTATAGGGCGTACTTTTAGGCGAAATGCCTTTTGTGCTTGAAAGAAATGTTTCCAATCTTTTTCAACAAGCCATTCTATGCGAGTGTTTTTATAAAAAAGTTCTCCTGTTTCTACATCTATGTAAGCTAAAGGGTCGTTAGAAGGTACCCAAGCTCCGTTATAATAACTTGCTCCATTAGTAGGTGTTTCAATAAGGGCTATGATTTCCTTTTCTTCGGGGAGAAACTTATCTGAGAATTTTTGTGTGATTTCTGGGTTCATAGTTGTAAGGTCTTAAATAACAAAGGCATTTCGCACATTGCTTTTGAATGATTATGAGTATCAAATTTTCCTAAAGCAGTAGCATTTTCTTTAGCTGTTTTAAGAAAAGGCTTTAGTTGTTTGTAAATATCATTATCTTTCTTAAAGAATTTTTCTGTTTTCTCATAACCTTGCAGATACTTGCTGACTTCCTTTTCAGCATCAACACAAGCGGTGAATACTTTAGTAGTTTTTTGAAAATGCAATAAAAACCAATACTCTAAACAAGGGTTATTCACTATCACTACTACTTTGTTTAGCTTTGGAAGTTGCTGCCAATAGCTTAAAAACTTTTGGAGAGGAGAGGGGTTATTCTTCTTTTCTCGTTCTTCTTTTAGTAAGACATCTAAATCAACTATCCAAAAAACTTTATCATATTCCTCTTCTGATAATTTTGTAACTAATTTATATTGCTGGTCGATATTCTTCTTAGGAACCTGAGGTTTTATATTAGAAGAAATATAAGGTTCATTGTGTATAAGCATTTGCAAATACCAATATTCAGTTTTACCATCTACTACTACAGCAAAGGCTTGTTTGGTTTGTATTTTTTTCCCTCTTCTCATTGTTCCAAATCAATAAAAGTGTCAAACAAACGCGGTACTCCACTGAATTTTCCTATTTTGTAAGCATTGAGAAAATTCTTTATAGCAGAAGTATCAAAATCGGCTAAAGAATAGAGTTCTGTTGCACAATCTTCGTCTTTATCAGTAAACCATATCACATCATTTCTGAAGTTCTCTTTATCGCCCAAAAGCTCACGGTTATGAGTAGTAGCGATGAGTTGCGAGTGCTGAGTGTTCTGCAAGAAAGAAAGCAAGAAATGGGTGTAAAGGTCGGGGTGTAACGAACTTTCTAATTCATCAATAGGGAAAATAGTAGGTGTTTTGATAAGGAGTGCCAAGATCCCTGCAAAGCCGTAAAAGCGTTTAGTACCTTCGGATTCTAATTGAAAAGGTAATGCATATAGATTATTATTAACACTATGTTCAAAGATAATTTTTGTACTTATGATACTTTTTTTTACTTCAAAACGTTCGTCTTCTAATTCGTTTTTTAATAAGTTTATAAGTTCACTAGGAATAGATTTTTCTTCTTTTTCAAGAATAATATCTGAAATATGAAAATCTGCTTTTTTTAATATTTTTACAATATCTTCCTTTTTTAAATATCCTCTTTCAATTTCTCTTGTTACAAAACCCTCTAATTGTGTTTTAGTA
>CALFOY010000108.1 GCA_937919265.1 uncultured Capnocytophaga sp.
ATCATACTTTATAGGAATCACTTCTTTACCTGTTTTATCTATAAAACCCCATTTGCTATTTAGCTCTACTTCTGCTAATCCTTCTGAAAAATCCCAAGCATTATCATACTTTATAGGAATCACT
The DNA here is from genome assembly GCA_937919265.1 of uncultured Capnocytophaga sp. Taxonomy (GTDB): domain Bacteria; phylum Bacteroidota; class Bacteroidia; order Flavobacteriales; family Flavobacteriaceae; genus Capnocytophaga. The sequence goes on from CALFOY010000108.1 coordinate 125, forward strand.
TCTTTACCTGTTTCATCTATAAAGCCATATTTTTTATCCAATGTTACCATTGCTAATCCTTCTGAAAAACTATATGCATAACCATACTTTATAGGAGTTACTTCTTTACCTGTTTTATCTATAAAACCCCATTTACCATTCAATTCTACTTCTGCTAATCCTTCTGAAAATTTTTCAACTTTATCATATTTTATAGGTATCACTTCCTTACCTTCTTTATCAATAAAACCGCATTTACCATTCAACACTACTCTTGCTAAGCCTTCAGTAAATTTCCAATACTTCTCTTCTTGCAAAGACACTATTTCCTCTCCTTTGAGGTTGATAAACCCATACTTATCACCTATTTTTACCCAAGCTCTGTTTTTTTTAAAGTGCCAAACTTTATCGTATGTCAAGGGAATTACTTCTTTACCTGTTTTATCTATAAAACCATATTTCCCATTCAAACTCACGCTTGCTAAGCCTTCTGAATATTCCCAAACATTATCATATTTTATAGGTATAACTTCTCTACCTTCTTTATCAATAAAACCACATTTATTATTTAATTTTACTCTTGCTAAACCTCCTGAAAAATCCCAATATTTTTCTTCTTGTAAAGGTACTATTTCCTCTCCTTTTGGGTTGATAAACCCATACTTATCACCTATTTTTACCCAAGCTCTGTTTTTTTCAAAATGCCAAACTTTATCGTATATCAGGGGTATTACTTCTTTACCTGTTTTATCTATATAACCGTATTTCCCATTTAAACTCACGCTTGCTAATCCTTCATAATATCCACCTATCCAGTCGTACTTCTTTGCTTGGTGCACGGGTTGTGCTGGCGGCTCTTTTTTTATCTTTTCTTCAGGCAGCATTCCTTGCCCATAACTCATTACAGCGGTTAGTAGTAGCGAGTATAAAATTAAATATTTCATAGCTTTATTTGTTTTTTATTATTCTGAACAGTCCTTTACGCATTCATCTTTTTTGTTTATATAGAAAAATTTACCACTTAGTTTTACTCGTACCACCCCCTGAGAAAAAGTATTTGCAGCTTCATACCTAAAAGGTATTATTTGCTTTCCTGCCTTATCAATAAAGCCCCATTTACCTTGTTTTTTCACGGCAGCCAAACCTTCTGAAAAGAGCCAAACATCATCGTATATAGCAGGTATTACTTCACGGTTATATTTATCAATAAAACCCCATTTACCATTCTTTTCTACTCCTGCCAACCCTTCGGTAAAAGAATGAGCTCCATCGTATATAAGAGGTATCACTTCACGCCCTGTTTTATCAATAAAGCCGTATTTATCGTTTAAGGACACCCAAGTTAATCCCTGAGAAAAACTTTCGGAATTGCGGTATTTGTTAAGAGTGATAACTGTGTTGCCAGTTTTATCAATAAAGCACCACTTACCTTCGAATAGTACCAATGCTAATCCTTCTGAAAAACTCTCGGCATGACGATACTTAGTAGGGATAACCTCTTTTCCTGTTTCATCTATAAAACCTGTTTTTCCATTAAAACTTACAGTTGCCAAGCCTTCAGAATACGCTCCTACAAAGTCGTATTCTTTTGCTTGGGGTGTAGTTTGTTGTGTTGGTGGCTTCTTTTTCACCTTTTCTCCAGACAGCATTCCCTGTCCATAACTTATTGCAACAGTTAGTAGTAGCGTGTAAAGTAATATATTTTTCATTTTTTATATTGTTTTTAAATGTTATTTAGCCTTGGGGTGGTCAGCAGGAGCGTTATTACAAAATAAGACACATTCACCTTTTTTGTTTATATAGAACCATTTGTTATTAAGTTTTACAGAAGCCAAGCCTTCTAAAAAGCTCCAAGCGTCATCATATTTAGCAGGAATTACTTCTTTACCCATTCTATTAATATAACCATATTTACCATTAAAATTTACCACAGCTAAGTCTTCTGAAAAGTTCCAAATATCATCATACTTAATAGGGGCTATCAAATTGTCGTTTTTATCAATAACACCCCATTTTTCATCTTTTATTACAATAGCCAAGCCATTAAAAAAGAAACTCGCATTATTATATTTAACAGGAATTACCACTTTAGCTGTTTTATCGACAAATCCCCATTTCCTATTAAGGTTTATAGCGGCTACCCCATCCGAAAAGTCCCAAGCATCATTGAACATTAATGGAATTACCTCTTCACCTGTTTTATCGATAAAGCCCCATTTATAATCCTTCATTACACGAGCTAATCCTTCTGAAAAACTATACGCCATATCATACTGCATAGGAATTATTTCACGTCCTGTTTTATCAATAAAGCCAGATTTTCCATCTTTATCTGCCACAGCTACTCCTTCTGAAAAGTCTAAAAGCCAATCATATTCAGTAGGAATGACTTCTTTACCTGTATTATCAACAAAACCATACCGATGATTTAAAACACGGGCAAAACCTTCTTTAAATTCATAAACAGTACTATACTTAAAGGGCACTACTTCTTTGCCTGTTTTATCAATAAATCCCCATTTATAATTTAGTTGGGCAGCTAATAATCCTTCTGAAATTTCTGCGATATCATTATACTTTATCTCTATTACTATTTTACCTGTTCTATCAATAACTCCTTTTTTTCCATTGAGTTCTACTTTAGCCCAACCTTCTGAAAAGTTTGATACATTGTCATATTTTAAAGGGATAACTACTTTGCCTGCTTTATCTACAAAGCCATTTTTATTATTTCGCTCGACCATTGCCAATCCCTCATAATAAGTACCTATAAAGTCATAAGGTTTCCCTTTGGGTGCTATTTTTTTAGGGGGCATTTTTTCTTCAGATAGCCACCCTTGCCCGTAACTTATTGCAACAGTTAGTAATAGCGCGTAAAGTAATATATTTTTCATATTTGTAATATTTTTTAAAAGTTATTTGGCTATGGGGTGGTCAGCAGGGGCGTTATCACAGTTCTTTACGCATTCACCTCTTTTGTTTATATAAAAAACTTTACCATTGAGTTTTACTTCTGCGAAGCCTTCTGAGAAACCCTCAACTTCATCATATTTGAGTGGTATTACTTCTTTACCTGTTTTATCTATAAAACCCCATTTATCATTCAATTTTACTGAAGCTAATCCTTCTGAAAAACTTCCAGCATAATCATACTTTATAGGGGTCATTTCTTTGCCTGTTTTATCTATAATACCCCATTTACCATTCAATTTTACTTTAGCTAATCCTTCTGAAAAACTTCCAACATAATCATACTTTATAGGAATAACTTCTTCACCTGTTTTATCTCTAACCCCCCATTTTCTATTCAATTCTACTTTTGCTAATCCTTCTGAAAAATCCCAAGCCTTATCATACTTTATAGGAATCACTTCTTTACCTGTTTTATCTATAAAACCACATTTACCATTCAATTCTACTCTAGCTAATCCTTCATAATATTCATCTTTCCAAGCGTACTTCTTTGTTTGTTGCACAGACTGGGCAGACGGCTCTTTTTTTATTCTTTCTTCAGGCAGCAATCCCTGCCCATAGCTCATTACTGCAGCTAATAATAATATATAAAGTAATATGTTTTTCATATTTGTAATATTTTTTAAAAGTTATTTAGCTCTGGGGTGGTCGGAAGGAGCGTTATTACAATCTTTAACACACTCTCCTTTTGGGTTTATATAGAAATATTTGCCTTCCAATTTTACTAAAGCTAAACCTCTTGAAAAACTATATGCATCATCATACTTTATAGGAATCACTTCTTTACCTGTTTTA
>CALFOY010000109.1 GCA_937919265.1 uncultured Capnocytophaga sp.
ATTATTTTTGCTAATTTTGTAAAAAATATTAAAGAAAAAGATCCTATTTATTTACTTTCTGATGGAACTATTTTTATTATTCCACAAGAATGGTTCAGTAGATATGAAAAAATAGCAAAATTTGCTAAGATTAATAATAATAAATTACTTTTTCCTAAAAATAATTATGCTTTTTTAGAAAAATTACCAGAGATAAAACCTAAAAGTCTTATTCAAAAAAAGAGTTATACGCCTTCTTCAAATCTTAAAGCAACTTTAAGACCTTACCAAGTGGAAGGAGTTCAGTGGCTTTTGGAGCATTACCATAATGGGTTGGGGGCTTGTTTAGCTGATGATATGGGGTTAGGAAAAACATTACAAATAATTGCGTTACTTGTACATATTCATAATAATTTACCTGAAAATATTATAGAAAGTCCTTCAAATCTTTTTGAAATAGGACAAAAACAAAAAGAAACACTAAAAACACTCATTATTTTACCTTCTTCTTTATTATTTAATTGGTATGATGAGATAAAACGATTTGCTCCACAGCTCAAATGCACTCAATACATTGGAAATAATAGAAAAATAAAGGCAAAGAGATTGTTAAATTATGACATTATTCTTACTACTTACCCAATTGTAGTGAAAGATATGTCTATTTTTCAGAAAAATGAGTTTAGATATATTATTTTAGATGAAAGTCAGCGAATAAAGAATAAAAATTCTCAAATTTTTAAGGTAATAAATACATTAAAATCGCAAAATAGAATTTCTCTTAGTGGAACTCCGATAGAAAATTCTTTGTCGGATATTTGGTCGCAAATGCAGTTTATCAATCCTAATATTTTAGGAAGTTATCATAATTTCTCTAAATATTTTAAATTTGAAATAGAAAAAAAACATAACTATATTGTCTTAGAAGAACTCAAAACAATTATAAATCCTTTTCTTTTAAGACGAACTAAACAACAAGTAATCAGTGATTTACCAGAAATTGAAGAACAAATAGCTTATTGTGAATTGTCAGAAGAGCAAGAGAAGTGGTATGAAAGTGAAAAATCAAAAGTACGTAACGAGTTATTACTTATGGAGAGTCAAAATAACCAGTTTAATACTTTGAATATGCTGACAAAACTTAGGCAAATTAGCAATCATCCTAAGTTATTAGATGCAGATAGTACCATTGTTTCTGGTAAATATGAAGAAGTTATTAATTATTTAGAATTACTTATTCAATCAGAACAAAAAGCATTGATTTTCAGTAGTTTTGTATCTCATCTTATGATTTATGAAGAATGGTGTAAAAATCATAAAATTAAATACGCGTCTCTAACAGGAGAAACTCCTATAACTCAACGTAAATCACAAGTAGAAATGTTTCAAAAAGATAAAAGTGTAAGTTTCTTTTTTATTTCCCTTAAAGCAGGTGAAGTAGGTCTTAATCTTACTGCCGCATCTTATGTTCTTTTATTAGACCCGTGGTGGAATCCCTTTTCTGAGCGTCAAGCTATAGCAAGAGCCTACCGATTAGGTCAAGAAAATAAGGTAAATGTTATTCGTTTTGTTAGTAAAAATACAATTGAAGAAAAAATAATTAAGTTACAACAGCGTAAAACTGCTCTTTCGGAAAATATAATAGAAGAAAATATACTTATGAAAGAGGTTTTGAGTAATTTAAAAGAAATTTTAGAGTAAAAATAGAGAAATTAGCAAAAATTTCGTTGTCTTTTAGCTTCAAATGTAATAATAGCTGCTGAAACAGACATATTCATTGAGTCAATAACTCCACTCATAGGAATAATTATATTTTGAGTGGAATGTTTAAGCCATTCCTCCGATAGACCTGTATCTTCTGTTCCAACAACAATAGCAGAACTTTCTGTATATGAAATAGTTTGATATTCGACAGAAGCAGTTAAAGCAGCACAAAAAATGTTAAAATTATTCTTTTTTAGAAAATTAATAATTTCAGAAGTAGAGCCTATTCCTATTTGAGTAGTGAATACACACCCTACGCTAGACCTTATAATGTTAGGGTTATAAAGGTCTGTTTTAGGGTTAGCTATAAAAACAGCATCAAGCCCAGCGGCATCAGCAGTTCTAAGTAAAGCTCCTATGTTGCCTGGTTTTTCAGGAGCTTCTGCTACTAAGATAAGAGGTTTTTCTTTTGAAAAATGAATATTTTCTAATAAGTGATTTTTCGATTTAGCAAGTGCTAAAATTCCTTCTGTTGAGCTACGGTAGCTTAGTTTTTTATATATTTCAGAAGAAATTTCAATAAGTTCTATATTTTTGTTTTTGCTTGAAATTATAGAAAAAAAATCTGATTCAGAAATAATATTTCTATCAAAAAATACTTTTGTAATTTCATAATTTCCAGCCAAAGCCAAACGAATTTCTCGTAATCCTTCGATGAGGAAAGTACCTGTTTTTTTTCGATTTCGAGATTTTTCATTCAGAGAAATTAATTCTTTAACAAAAGGATTTTGGCTACTTGTTATGATTTTCATAGATTTAGCTATCTAAACTGATATTGTCAATTAAACGGACTCCTTCTGTATATACAGCTATGAAAGCTCTATACTTTGAATTTTTATTTTTTTCAGTTGCAATTTGCAGTTTTTCAGCATCAACGATAGTGAAATATTCTAGAGTAAAATCTTTATTTTCGTTAAATTTTCGTTTAATAAATTTTTCAATTTCTGTTATTGTATGAGTTTTGAATAATATTTTAGCTTCTTGTAGTAAAGCATATATTAAACCTGCTTTTATTTTCATTTCAGAGCTAAGTCTCTCATTTCTAGAACTCATAGCTAATCCATTAGCTTCTCTTATAATAGGGCAAGGAATAATATTTACAGGAAGATTACTTTGTTTTACCATACTTTTGATTATCAAAATTTGTTGATAATCTTTTTCTCCAAAATAAGCATTTGTAGGTTGAACAATTTCAAATAATTTTTTTACAATTGTACCCACTCCATCAAAATGACCAGGACGGAAAGCTCCCTCCATTACTTGGTCAAGACCTTGAAAGTCAAATTTTTCTGATGAAATATTTCCATCATAAATATCTTCAGCTGTAGGAGCAAAAACAATAATTTTGTCACTGAGAGATTTTATTTTCTCAATATCAATATCTAGTGTTCTTGGGTATTTTTCTAAGTCTTCAACATTATTAAATTGGGTAGGATTTACAAAAATGCTAATTACAGAAATGTCATTTTCTTCTAAGGATTTTTTTAGTAAAGATAGATGACCATTATGCAAGGCTCCCATCGTAGGAACAAAACCAATAGTTTTTTTATTATTAATAAAATTTTTTAAAAAATTATTAATTTCTAATTTTTTGTTAAAAATATTCATTTTTTTGTTGCTTAAGAGTTTGCAAAATTAAAAAAAAATATGAATATCTCGTTATTTTTTTGTAATTTTGTACCTGAAAAGCTACAATAAAAATAAGTCACTTATGAAGACTAAAAAGATACTCTATGTAACCTCAGAAGTGATACCATATCATCAGCCTGAAACAGAGCATTCTAAGCTATCTTTTGATTTGGCAAAAGCGCTTAATACAACAGGTGGCCAAGTACGTATTTTTACGCCTCGTTATGGAAATATTAATGAAAGACGACACCAACTTCACGAGGTAATTCGGTTGTCAGGAATGAACTTGGTAATCAATGATATAGATATGCCATTGATTATCAAAGTAGCATCAGTTGCTAAGGAAAGAATACAAGTTTATTTTATTGATAATGATGAGTATTTCAAGAAAAAATATGTATTTTCTGATGAAAAAGGCGTATTATTTCCTGATAATGATGAGCGTTGTATATTCTTTGCTAAGGGAGTAGTTGAAACTGTTAGAAAACTAAACTGGACTCCTGATATTATTCATATTAAAGGTTGGTTAGGGGCTTTACTTCCTGTTTATTTACGAACAATTTATAAGGATGACCCTATTTTTTCTCAAGCAAAAATTGTTATTTCTTTCACAGAAGATATGTTTGAGGGTACTTTGAATAAAACTTTGGCTAATAAATTAGCTTTTGATGAAATTCCAAAAGAGTTTTTAAAAGAAATTTCAGAGCCTTCGTGTGTAAATCTAATGAAAATAGCTGTAAAAAATTGTGATATTGTTACGGGGATAAAATCTAAATTACCAGAAGATTTTGAGGCTTTTCTCAAAAAAATAAAGAAAACAGCCTTTTTAACAGAAAATTCTACTGAGCTTATAAAAAATTATCCTAAATATTTTGAACAGATATTAGAAATGTAAAAATAGTATTATAATATTGAGGTTCAATAAATTATGTTTATAGATTTAATAAATAAAAACATCTACGTTGTGTAGGTGTTTTTATTTTCTGTTGTATTAAAAGATTAAATAAAAGTTAAAGTTTGTAAGTTTTTGATTCATAAAATTTGTTAAATTATTTTATTTCCTAATAGAT
>CALFOY010000110.1 GCA_937919265.1 uncultured Capnocytophaga sp.
AAAAAATACAGATTATTTATTCTAAAATTAATAATTTTATATTAAATATAAAAAAAGAGACTTCCTTTTTTAGAAAGCCTCTTTTTATTTAAATTAAAAATATAGAAGATTGTTATACTAATGATACTCTTCTAAATCCTGTGATTTCTACGCCATTAGCTTTTGCATAATCAGCAACTCTTTTACTTTCATCTTTAATATAGTATTGATTAAGTAAAGCTTTTTCTAAATCTAATGTTGTATTATCATCAATAAATCTTTGTATTTTTCCAGGAAGGATTTTATCCCAAATTTGTTCTGGTTTTCCTTCTGCTTTTAATTCTGCTTTTGCATCTTCTTCTGCTTGTTTTAAAACTTCATCTGTAAGTTGCAATGCTGAAATGTATTTTGGCACGTGTTTTAGTGTTTTTCCAAGTCTAGCTAACTCTTCATTATCTTTAATGATTGCTGCTATACGAGCTTCTGTTTCACTTGCTACATATTCAGGAGAAAATTCTTTACTAGAAAGAACTGTAGCCCCCATAGATGCTACTTGCATACAAATGTTACGAGCCACTTCGTGAGCATTTTTCACTTCAGAAGAAAGAGATACTAAAGCTGCAATTTTATTTCCTGCGTGGATATAAAAATCTACATAATTACCTTCTAAAACTTCAAACTGACCTATTTCTATTTTCTCACCAATAACTCCTGTTTGTTCTGTAAGTTTTTCGGCTACACTAATTCCTTTAAAATCAGCAGCTAAGAATTCTTCTTTTGTATTATAGTTAAGAGCAACTTCTGCTAATTCATTTGCCAAAGCAGTAAAAGATTCGTTTTTAGCAACGAAATCAGTTTCACAATTTAAAGAAATAATAACTCCTTTAGAGTGATTTTCATTTACTTTTGCGATAGCAGCACCTTCAGAAGAATCTCTATCAGCTCTTTTTTCTGCTATTTTTTGACCTTTTTTGCGAAGGATATCTACAGCTTTTTGATAATCGCCATCTGCCTCAACCAAAGCATTTTTACAATCCATCATACCGGCACCTGTAGCTTGTCTTAGTTTATTTACCTCTGCAGCAGTAATTTTTGACATATTAATAAAATTTTAATTCTGTGTTAATATTTTAAATTAGCGAATGAATAAAATTACTCATTCGCTAATTAATTATTGTTTTTATGCAGTTTTTTCTTCTGCTTTTTCTACTTTTTTATCGTTAAGTCCTTCTTTGATAGCCTCAGTAACATAAGAAAGTATTTTCTCGATAGAGCGAGAAGCATCATCATTAGATGGGATTACATAATCAACCTCTCTTGGGTCTGAATTTGTATCTACCATCGCGAAAATAGGAATGTTTAATTTTTGAGCTTCTTTAACAGCTATATGCTCACGTAATGTATCTACCACAAAAAGAGCTGCAGGAAGACGAGTCATATCAGCTATTGAGCCTAAGTTTTTTTCGAGTTTTTCTCTTAAACGAGTTATTTGTAATTTTTCTTTTTTAGAAAGGGTGTCATAAGTTCCGTCTTTTTTCATTTTATCGATAGAAGACATTTTTTTCACCGCTTTACGAATAGTTACAAAATTGGTTAGCATACCACCTGGCCAACGCTCTGTAATATAAGGCATACCTACAGAGGTTGCTTTTTCAGCAATAATATCTTTTGCTTGTTTTTTTGTAGCTACGAAAAGAATTTTGCGTCCAGAAGCTGCTATTTTTTTAAGGGCTTCATTTGCCTCTTCCAATTTTGCAGCAGTTTTATATAAATTAATTACGTGGATACCATTACGCTCCATATAAATATAAGGAGCCATACTTGGATTCCACTTTCTGGTAAGGTGCCCAAAATGCACACCAGCTTCAAGTAAATCTTTTACTTCTATTGTATTTGCCATTTTTTTAGATAGTTTACGTTCCGTGTATTTAGCAATATAATAGTGGTCGCTATGCTTGCCTACTATATTTGGATGCTAAACTAATCCCTTTTTTTAGGGAAAGTACGGCTACAATTTTTTTAATTTTTTTAAATATTTTAAGCCAAATATTAACGTTTAGAGAATTGGAATCTCTTACGAGCTTTTTTCTGACCGAATTTTTTGCGTTCAACCATACGAGGGTCACGAGTTAAAAGCCCTTCTGGTTTTAGCACTGCTCTATTTTCAACATCTACTTCACAAAGCGCACGAGAAACAGCTAAGCGAATAGCCTCTGCTTGCCCTGTAATACCTCCTCCATAAACATTTACTTTTAGGTCATAAGCACCTTCAAGATTAAGTAACGCAAAAGGCTGAGTTACTTTGTATTGAAGAATAGAGGTAGTGAAGTATTCGTTCAAATCTTTTTTGTTGATAGTTACTTTACCGCTACCTGGTTTCATATAAACACGAGCAACAGCGGTTTTTCTTCTTCCAATTTTGTGAATTACTTCCATTATTTAAGTTCGTTTAAGTTAATAGTAACAGGTTTTTGAGCATCTTGATTATGCGTAGGTCCTGCATACACTTTTAGATTACGGAATAAAGCAGCTCCTAATTTATTTTTAGGAAGCATTCCTTTTACTGCTTTTTCAATAATTCTTTCAGGGAACTTTGCCAAAACTTGTTTATAAGTTTGGATTCTTTGCCCACCTGGATGTCCTGTATGACGGAGATATTCTTTTGTCTCCGCTTTTAAACCGCTAAGCTCGATTTTCTCTGCGTTGATAATAATTACATTATCACCACAATCTGCGTGCGGTGTGAAACTTGGCTTATACTTACCTCTTAGTAGTTTGGCTACTTTAGAAGCAAGACGCCCTAATGTCTGTCCTTCAGCATCAACCAACACCCATTGTTTTTCGGCAGTTGTTTTGTTTGCTGAAACTGTTTTGTAGCTTAATGTGTCCACACTAACTGATTTTAAATTAAACATTCCTATCCCGTTATTGCCCAATTAGGTCAATTAACGGAGTGCAAAAGTACAATTATTTATTTAATTACCAATATTTTTTTGTAAAATTTTTATTTATTTTTCATTATTTGCTTTTTTATTATTATTTTCACACAAACACCTTGTTTTAATAAAAAATATTTCTAAAAATTAAAAACAAAAAAGTTTTATTTACTATAAACTATTTATTAACATTTGTTTTATATATATAATAAATATGGTATAAAAGAAAAATCTTGTTTATTTTTTTTCTAAATTAGCTTATAACATATCAAAAAAGTAATATTAAAATCTTATTATTCATAATTATAATGTATTTTTGCGCCTCAAAAAAGAATTCTTACGATGCGTACAAAATCCATCAAACAAAATAAAATTAATGTAATTACCTTAGGTTGCTCCAAAAATGTATATGATAGTGAAGTACTTATGGGGCAACTTAAAGCCAGTGGAAAAGATGTTGTTCACGAAGAAAAAGGAAACATTGTTGTTATAAACACCTGTGGGTTCATTAACAACGCTAAAGAAGAAAGTATTAACACCATTTTAGAATATATCCAAAAAAAAGAAGATGGGCTTGTTGATAAAGTTTTCGTTATGGGCTGTCTTAGTGAACGTTATAAAACTGATTTAGAAAAAGAAATTCCTGATGTTGATAAATATTTCGGAACAACAGAACTTCCTTTACTTCTTAAAGCCTTAGGCGCTGATTATAAACACGAACTTATAGGAGAGCGGCTAACTACCACTCCAAAAAACTATGCTTACTTGAAAGTTTCTGAAGGGTGTGATAGACCTTGTAGCTTCTGTGCTATACCTATTATGCGCGGTAGTCACAAAAGTACTCCTATTGAAAATTTAGTTATTGAAGCTGAAAAATTAGCAAAAAAAGGCGTTAAAGAACTTATTCTCATAGCACAAGATGTAACTTATTACGGCTTGGATATTTATGGAGAACGCAAGCTTGCAGAACTGCTCAGGGCATTGGTAAAAGTTGAAGGTATAGAGTGGATTCGTATCCATTATGCTTTCCCTACTGGTTTCCCTAAAGATGTCTTGGAAGTAATGAAAAATGAACCTAAAATATGTAAATATTTAGACATTCCTCTTCAACATATTTCGGATTCTATATTAAAAAGTATGAAAAGAGGAACTACTCAGGCTAAAACAACTCAGCTTTTACAAGATTTTCGTAAAGCAATGCCTGAAATAGCTATCCGTACGACACTTATTGTTGGATATCCGAATGAAACCGAAGAAGATTTTCAATTATTGAAGGACTTTGTACGAGAAATGCGCTTCGAAAGGTTAGGTTGTTTTACTTACAGCCACGAAGAGAATACCGCCGCATATGAGTTAGAAGATAACGTACCAGAAGAAGTAAAACAACGCCGAGCAGCTGAAATAATGGAAATACAATCTCAAATATCTTGGGAACTCAATCAAGAAAAAGTAGGTAAAACCTTCCGTTGTCTTATTGATAGAAAAGAAGGGCAATATTTCGTAGGACGAACCGAATTTGATTCACCTGACGTAGATAATGAAGTTCTTATTGACGCCAGCAAACATTATGTAAAGATAGGAGATTTTGTAAATATTAAAGTGATTGAAGCTACTGACTTTGATATGTATGGTGAACCTGTGAAAGATTAAAACTTTGACAAGTAAATTAATAACATAATTATTATTAAAATAGCTATGACAAATAAGAATCATAGCTATTTTTTTATTCAAAAAAATTCAAGTATATTCTCAAATACTTTATATAAAGTTAAATTCATTAACATAAAACTTCCGTAGCGGAAAAGTAATTACATTTCACTGAAATAAGACTTTTGTAATATTTTTTTATTCTACATACGTGAAATAAAACTTCCGTAGGAAAAAAGTAATTCTATTTCACTGAAATAAAAACTCCGTACCATATATTTTATTCTACATACGTGAAATAAAATCTCCGAAGGAAAAAAGTAATTCTATTTCAACGAAATAAGAATTCCGCACAATACATTTTATCATAAATCATCTATATAAAATATTTTAAAATATTCTATTTTATATTTTTATATCAATAAAATAAAAAGAAATTAATAAAAATGAAAAATCTACTAAATAATATTACTTAGTAGATTTTTTCATTTTAAATATCAAATACATAATTAATCCTATAAATATAGAAGAAAAAGAAGCTAATACCAAACTACCGACAAGATACTGTAATATATTATTTTTAATAAATTCTTCTGTTACTTCTGACGGCAATAACTCCCCCCCTACAATCCATTGTCCTACTTTTAAAGAACTTATAATAATAATGGGTATCATTGGAGGAATACTAATGTTTGACCCTATAAACGCTAAGGTTTTATTCAGTTTGAAAAGTACTGCCAAAGCTATGACAATAAAAGTTTGAAAACCCCAAAAAGGAGCTATCCCACAGAAAACGCCCAAAGCAAGAGAAAAAGCCTTTGTATGCTCTGGTAAATTAATTTCTAAAATATCTTCTTTAATGAATTGCCTTAGCTTTTTTTTTTAATATTCCGAAAGAAATCACGTGGTTTTATATAAAAAACGGCAATAAAAACCAGAATTGTATTGAGGATACTAATTCTTGTAAAATCTCGAAAAGGACGAAAATGCGAAACTCTTTCGGTAGGGTCATACAATACTTGTATGGGTACATTCTGCACAGGAATACCATTCCAAGCAGTTCTTACAATAATTTCTATTTCGAATTCAAATTTTTTTGTAAAAAATTTCTTCGGGATATATAACAAGGGGTATAACCTATATCCTGATTGTGTATCGGTTAGTTTAATTCCTGTTTCGAAATGAAACCAAAAATTGGAGAACTTATGCCCAAAACTACTTTTTTTAGGAACGGAATCTTGATTCATATTTCGGCTTCCTATCAAGAGAATAGGTTTTTGAAACTCAAGTAATTTCTCAATAAATACAGGAATATCACTGGGGTAATGTTGCCCATCAGAATCAATTGTTAAAGCGTATTCATACCCCATTTTTAGAGCCTCTTGAAAGCCTACTTGTAAAGCATTTCCTTTTCCTTGATTTTTACTTAAAGAAATAATCTTCAAATGGTTATATTGCTGTAAGATAGAAGCAGTTTGGTCAGAAGAGCCATCATTGACAATAATAATATGTTGTGTATATTCTTGCACTCCGTTGAGTACTCTCGATAGCGTTTTGGCGTTATTATAAGTAGGAATTAGAATACAAATTTTATATTTTTCAATATTTTCTCTAATAGATTGTTCCATTATTTAAATATTTTCTTTTCTTCATCAGAAAAAACTTTTGATTTTTCAACATAATTTTTAATATACTGTTGAAGTTCTGGGTTTTGCAGATGAAAATTTTCTATTATTATTTTTTTATCTTCCTGTATATTTTTTCTATATGGGACTATCTTAGGCAAATTTTCCTGCACACATAATCGAACAAATCTAATTTCTAATGAATTAGGATTTTGGCTAACAGCATCTTCTATATTTTGCTTTCCTCTTCTTAGAAAATTTGTTCGTCTATCAGGAAAAAATCTTACATAAATAATTTCAGAAGCTCCTAAATAAGAAAGTATTACACTATTATTTTGTTTATAATTACTCATTAATTCATAAAATTCTTTAGCTTTTTCTTTTGAAGAAGACGCTTGAATGAAAGCATTCCGAATATCATTTTGAGCATTTGAAAATAAAGAAAAACAAAAAAACAAAAGTAATATAATATTCTTTAACATATTGTTTTATAAGTATTTGTAAGTTTAAGAGCTATTGTGTCTCCGAAAGATGTTGTATTTTTAACAACCCAATTTCCGCTATCGTTTTGGGTAATTTCTATGTTTAATTTTAATTTCGGATTCTCAATAGGGTTTATGAGAGCCATAAATTTAACATTAGAAGTTTTGGACATAAAAAGTTTTTGTCCTGTAATTTCTTCTGAAAAATTTTTAATAATTTGCAACATACAAACCCCAGGAGTTATAGGAAAATTTGGGAAATGCCCTTTAAAAATCTCGTGTTTTTCATTCAAAAGAATATCAAATTCATAATGAGTTTCATCAATTCTATTAGAATGTAAAATAGTATAAAAATCTTTAAGCATATTATTTTGAGAATGAATACGTTAGACCTATTTGAATAGAAAAATTACCGTGAGACATTCTACTTGAAGTTTGTCCTGATAAAATAGGCTCTGTATATAAAACAGGTATTGCCCCCCATTTTGCTCTCATTTCTACACCCAAATTTTGATTTATTTGATAACCAACCCCTAAAGCGCAAGAAATATCTACTTCATTTTCCACATTATAATTTTTATCAAGAAGAAAATCTAATGAAGGCACTACTTGTAGATTTAATTTATTGAATTTAAATTTATTAGCAGCATTTAAAGACAAATAAGATAAACTCACTTTTACAGAATCAAATTCATTTAAATTTGAAACTATTGAACCCTGTCTTTGGTATAAAACTTCTGGTTGAAGGGCATAAAATCTTGTAAAATCAATTGTTCCTAAAACACCTAAGTAAAAATCAGGTTTTATTGAGAAAGACGTTTTACGAACAATAGAATTAAAATTATTTTTATCTTCTATTATACCTGTAAATTTGCTCAATGTAATACCAGCTTTAACACCTGGTTTAAAGGTTACTTGTGCATTGGCTAAAAAATTAAATAAGATAAATAATGTAAAAATAATCTTTTTCATAATTTTATAAAATATTTAAATTGATATTAATTTTTAATGTATGGTATTGTATTTGTATTTTTTGTAGAATATCGTTTTTATTTTCAAAAGTAAAAGTAGTATATTTTTTATTTCTTTTAGTATTTATCTGCTTAACTATCTGTTTTTCATTATTTTCATACAAATAAATTTTATCTTTACCATCATTTATTTCTAAAATAGTTTGATTGGGTGATATATATTTTTTTTCTATTAAAAAATCATTTTTTAGTAATTTAGAAAAACTATTAGATAATGTATTAATAATTATTTTTTTATTTAAATCTTCTTGTATATAATTCACCTTCAATTGATTATCTATATAAAGAAAACTAAACAATGTATTTCCAAAGTCTGTAGTAAGGACTATTCTATATTCTTTTTCATCAGTTTTTTTTAAAACTAAAAGCCCACTTAAATGATTTCCATATACATCAATTTTAGCTCTATATAGATATTCTTTTTCTGTTAAAAAGTACTTATTTTCAATAAGTTGATGAGTTTTTTCAGAAGTTTGATAAGAATCTAAAACAAAATTCGTACCGCAACCAAATAGTAAAAAAATACTAAATTTGAAAAGCTGAGCTATCAATTTTCCCATTTATTACTTTATTTTTAAAAATAATTTCTGTATAATCTCCTGATGGTTCCAAAAGTTTTACATTATCCACTGTTGAATCTGGAGCAAAAAGTAAGTGTATTTCTTTTGTATATTTTAGTAAAGTTTTATCTTTTGGAAATAACTTGGCAAGTGTTTTATTCCCTGATAAATAGAGCTTTACATCAAATTCTTTATTATCAAACATATTACCACTTACACTATTAATAATTAATTGATTAATTTTATTAAAAATTTTATTATCATTTTTTATTTCAGAAATATGTCCTTCATCATTTATATAAATAGCATCATTCTGGAACAATATCCGATGCGAATAAGGCTGAGTGTATTGCCAATTGAGTTTATTAGGTTTCTCAAAAGCCAATTTACCTGAAGTTTCTATATTTTTAGCCAAAAAATCTAAATGTTTTTTTTGAACAAAATCAGCTTGAAAATTTTTGATATTCAAATTTTTCTCTTTTGTTTTAGCTTCAAAAATTTTTGCTTGTTCAGTAGTCAATTGTTGAGAGAAGAGAATAAAAGTTGAAAAAAGAAAAAAGAGAAAAAAAATATTTTTCATATTTTGACAGAATTAGTTGTTTTAAAATTATTTTTTTCAAGAAATATCAATAATCGTTCCAAAACTCTTAATGTTTTTTCAGAAGTATCATGCATTAAAATTATATTTTTATCTGTTATTTTATTGATTATCCGATGATAAAGCTTATCCTCATCAGTAATTATTGTATCCAAAGAGCGAATATTCCAGCCTATAACTTTCTTTTTTGTTAAAATAATTGCTTTCGCAATATGTGGATTAGTAATACCATATGGAGGCCTAAACAACTGTGTTTCAATACCTAATTGTTTTAAAGCATTATCTGTTTTTTGTATTTCATTTACAAAATTCTGAGTAGAAATAAAGCAATTTCTAGGATTATGAGAAAAAGTATGATTTCCTATAAGATGCCCTTCTTCTTTTATTCGTAAAACAATTTCTGGATAATTTTCTATATTTTTACCTATACAGAAAAATATAGCTTTTGCTTGATATTTTTTTAGTAAATCTAAAAATAAAGGTGTTAGTGTTGTTGGACCATCATCAAAAGAAAGTGTTATATATTTGGTTTTCAGAGAATTATTAGAGCAAATTGTTCTCACAAAATATCCTAAACGAATATCAAAAATTCCCCAATAAAAAACTCCTAAAAAAACTAATAAAATTGTAATATAAATCCAAATAGGGCTTTCTAAAATAAAAGCTAATACCAATAAAATAATGGTTATCAATTTATTATAAAAATTCTTAGACATTACGTAAAAGTATTAAACTATGATCTCTTCCTTGAAATTGATTATAAAGTAATATATTTTTAATTTGTTTTTTTACTTGTCCTCCTTTATAGAAGAAAACATCAGGTATATTGTTTGTTTTTAATATGTTACACCCTACCCAACAACCAAAAGAAGAAGCTGTAAAATAGTCTCCGCTTAAATGTTTATAATATATTTTAGGCGCTGAAAATATTTTTTCAACTTCATCAAAGCCGTTTACATCTTCTAAATTTGCATTTCTTCCGGAAATAAGTAAATCTATATCATCTGTACTCAAACCATTTTTAGAAAGAAAATGATTTATAAAATCATTCAAATTTTGTGTTTTATTAACAAAAAAAACATCAACCAATTCAGCGTAAGTATCTGTGGTTAAAGAATCTGAAAGAACAAAAAAAGTAGCTCCTTCTGAAAAGATAGTTCCTTGTGTTGTAGCATCAAAAATAGAAAAAGGTGCTTGATTTTCAGGTTTAATTATTTTTTCTAATTTATATAAATTATATGTATAATCAGACTTTTCATCTATCCCACCAACTAAAATATTTTGTAAAAATTGTTGCTGTATTTGCATTTTTGCTTCCAAAATGGCTGATTCAAAAGATGTAGCTCCATTTACAAAAGTAAAATTAAGACCTTTACAACATAAATTTAAGGCTATTTGTCCTGCAACGGTATTATGTGTTGATTGAATAAAGGCTGTCGGGGTTAAATGTTGTTCTTCATTATCCAAAATTCCTGTTAAAAATTTTTCTGTATCTTGTAGACATCCCAACCCTGTACCTACTATAATTGCCTCTGGAATAGATATTTCTGCATTTTTTAGAGCTTTTAAACTAGCTACAATTCCCATTTTTACAGCTTTTCCCATTCTTCGTATTGCGCCAATAGGAATGTATTCTTTATAAGAGGGCTCTATAACTGGTAAAATATTATCATTTTGATTAACAGTATATTTGGTTAAAAAACCATCTAAAAAAGTAGGTTGAGCAGAAATACAACTAATTCCATTAACATATATTTTTTTAATCATATTTAGAAAAAATTAAGGTAGAACAATTTCCCCCAAAACCAAATGAATTAGATAAAACATTATTAATTTCTTTATATTTAATTTCTGTTTGAGGTTTTATATCTACTTCTACCATAGGCGTTTGGAAATTAAGATTAGGGAAGACAATTCCATTTTGTATAGCCAATATACTATAAATAGCCTCCACAGAAGAAGCGGTGGCTAGAGTATGTCCTGTAAAAGCTTTCGTGGAACTAAAATCAGGAACCGAATGAAAAACACGAGAAAGCGCAATACTTTCAGAAAGATCATTATTCTGTGTAGCTGTCCCGTGAGCATTTACATAATCCATTTCGGAAGGAGATAAATTCGCCATTGATAAAGCTTTTTGCATTGCTAGAAAGGCTCCTTCGCCATCGGCAGATGAAGCTGTTTGATGATACGCATCATTTGCATTTCCCCAACCTGAAAGAGTTGCTAATATTTTATGATTATTTTTTAAAGCATTTTCTTCAGTCTCTAAGACAAGATAAGCACCTGCCTCCCCCAAGTTTAGTCCTTTTCGATTATTATCAAAAGGTTGGCAATCCGTATCTGATAAAATCATCAAAGAATTGAACCCATTGATAGTAAATTTGGATAGAGGATCACTCCCTCCTATAATAACTTGTTTTAAATACCCCATTCTCAACAAGTTACACCCAGTTATTATTGCATTTGCAGAAGAAGAACAAGCTGTACTAAGAGCCGTTACAATAGATTTTAGCCCAAAATAATCCGCTATTTGATGTGTAATATCTCCTATATTATGAGTATGAATATATTTCCTTACAGAAATATTATTTTGATATTCATAAAAATATTGTTCTGTTTTATCCATTCCTCCAACAGTAGATGCAGAAACAAGCCCCATTTGAGAAATTTCAGTTTCTGAAAAATGTTTAATCGCTTCTTTTATAGCAAAAATAGCCAAAAGAGAAGTTCGAGTATAAGAATTTTCTTTAACGATATTTAATCTTTCAGATAAGTCTTCATTAGATAATTTAATCTCTCCTACTTTTATAAAATCTTTCAAATAGGTAGAGAAATTTTCAATTCTTGTAATCCCTGATTTTGAATGGATTAGAGAATGAAAATTTTCCTCAACAGAATTACCTATTGAGGAAATGATACCCATTCCCGTAACCACTATTTTTTGCATTATTTCGTTCTATGTTGAGTAATATATTCTGCCATTGTAGAGATTGTATGAAAAATCTCTCTACCTTGCTTAGGGTCTGAAAGGCGAATGCCATAAGTTTTATCCAAAAGAACAATAAGCTCTAAGGCATCTATAGAATCTAACCCTAAACCATCTCCAAAAAGCGCTTCATTTTCATCAATTTCATCAACTGAAATATCTTCTAAATTAAGCACCTCTATGATTTTGTGCTTTAATTCTAAAATTAAATCTTGCATTTTTTTATTATTAAAATTAAACAATCGAATATTTTGCAAAAATATAAAAAAAAACTTATTTTTATCCTATTTTTTTAAATTCTTTTAAATAAACGAAAGCTTCATAATCATCTTCAAAAACCTCTACCCAACCACATAAAACCTTTGTTGCATTACCTGTTTGGTACAAAATTTGGCTATATTCTTCAAAAAAATGAAAAGGAAAACTATCAAAAATAAAAAAAGAACTTTCCGTATGTAATTGGTGACGAATACTTATTTCTCCTAAACAAATATTAGGAAGAGTATAAACAAAAACTGCAGGACTAGGAAAGTACTCGTCAGGGTTAGCTATACTTTCTTTATGTTTAATATCTGTACTCAAACAAGATGAATGATTAGCAAAAATAAGAGCTAAATTATTTTTATCTTCATTTTCCAATTTTGATAAAATTATTTCTGAAGCTAAAAAAGCTAATTTAGAAAGACTATCCATTTTAAAAAACTTAGGATAAGAAATTTCTAAAAATTTGAAAATAGATTTTGAAAAACTATGAAAATCGGTATCTTTATTTTCAAAAAGTATTTCATCATTAAAAATAATTTTCCCGTTTTTCATCCAACAATACAATTTTGAGTTTATATTTTTGATATATTCTTCCATCTTAATTATTCATTTGAATTAGCAAAGCGGTATTTGTACCTCCAAAACCAGAAGCTGTTTTAAGAATATTTTTAATTATTTTATTTTCTGTTTTTTGTTGAATACGGATAAAATTAGTAACGCCAAGTTCTTCAAAACCAATACTTTTAAGAATTTTACCCTGTTTTGCTAATTCAACAGAAATAGCTGTTTCTAATAATCCTGACGCTCCTAATGTATGCCCAAAATAGCCTTTAAGAGAATTTAAAGGTATGTTTTGCATATTCATTCTATTGAAAGCAATACTTTCCATTTCATCGTTATATAAGGTTGCTGTTCCGTGAGCATTAATCATATCTATTTCATTTTCAGATATTTTACTTTGTTCTAACACTTTTTTAATACTAAGATAAAGCCCTTCTCCTGTTCGTGAAGGTCCAGAAATATGATTAGCATCATTCAAAGAACTATCTCCTAATATTTTTGCTATTGTATTGTTTTGATTATTAACTAAATACATAGCAACAGCTGCCTCTCCTAAGGTTATTCCATCTCTTTTTTTATCATAAGGTTTGCAAGGATTTGGACTAATTGCCTGAAAAGACTGAAAACCAGACAAAACAAAATCTGAAATAATATCACCAGCTAAAATAATAGCATTTTCATATCTTTCTGTTTGTAAAAATCTTTTCGCTATTGAAAGCGCCATAGCTCCTGATACACAAGCATTTGATAAAATAATAGGCGTATTTTTTATACCTAAAAATTGTGCTAATTTCTGAGCTGAAGTCTGTAAAAGAACTTCCGAAGAAAATGCTTTTTCTGATAATTTATCAATATTTCCTTTTGTTGATGAAAGAATAAATAAAGTTTTTTCTGTTATTTTTACTTTAGATAACAAAGGCAACACTGATAAAGCTAATATTTTTTCTAATTTAGAAAAACCTTTGATATTCAAACTTTTAAACCTTTTTTCTATTTCATTTTCATCTATTTTAGAAAGAGGAATATCTCCAAAAATAGGATAATTTTTATATATTTTTATTCCTGATTTTTCATTCAAAAGATTATTAATATTTTCTTGTAGAGAAAAACCTAAAGGAGTAATCGTGTTATAAGAATGAATGTACATAAATTATTTCAATAGGTATTTTTCTTTCCATTTTTGATAAAATTCAGGAGAATATAGAGATAATTCACCATTTAAATTCATAAAAACTTGTGTTGTTTCTCCTAAACAGGCTAAATCTCCTTCTTGATTATATATTTTAAACTGAAAAATCATTTTTGCAGCCTGAGTTTCTATATAATCGGTTTGAATTGTTATTTTTTCTCCATACTTTATCATTTTTTTGTGCTCACAAATCGTTTTTACTATTGGAGTTGCATATCCATTCTGTTTTACATCAAGATATGAAATTCCATAGTGCCTCCCAAAAGCCTCTCTTCCATCTTCAAAATACTTTATATAATTACCATGCCAAACAATGCCTAATGGGTCTGTTTCATTAAACCTTACCCAAACTTCGGTAGTAAAAGAAAGTTTTATATCATTTTTTTCGTATTTTTTCATAATAAATTGCTATTAAAAAACATACTATTGAAAATCCTAAAAGTAAGGATACTTTTGGCAAAATTAATAAAAAATTTCCATCTCTTAGTAAAATATCATAAAATGCTTGCAAAGCCCAATGCATTGGCGAAATTTTAGAAATTATTTGCATTATATGAGGCATAGCAAAAACAGGCACCCAAATACCTCCAATAGCAGCCAATATTACAGTGAGAGTTGCCCCAAGTGGTGCGGATTGCTCTTGCGTTGAAGCCACTGTACCTAACAGTATTCCTATAGATATTGCAGATAAACCCGAAGCCATTGCTACAAATAAAAGCAATAATAATTTTCCAGAAATATCTAGGGCAGGCAAACCTAACAAAGGGAAAAAATACAAGCCTACTAACAACATTAAAACAAACTGTAAAATACTAATAATCAAATAAGTAATTATTTTACCTAATAGAAAAAAACTATAAGGTTGAGGGCTTGTAAATACTCTTAAGCCTGTACCTTGTAACTTTTCTTTAACAATATTTGATGAAAGAGGAATAACTATAAAAAAAATAGCAAACAAAGCCCAAGCAGGCACATTATGCTGTACAGAATTAGGCAGTTTTTCTTCCTCTTGGTTTACTTTCGGATTTATTTCTTTAAAAGATATTATTTTTTGAGAAAGCTCTATATTTTCAACTTCTAATTGTTGTTGAAATGCTTCATAAATATATTGATTTTCAATAGAATAAATAATTTTATCAATATTAATTTTTATATTTTCTTTAAAAGAAATTTGTAATGTTGGGTCAAAATATAATCGGATTTCATTATTTATAACTCCTTTATTTTCAATATTTTGATTTTTATCTCCTGTAAAAGTATTTATAATATTATTTACATTATTAGAAACTTGATTTTTTATAATTGAAGAAAGATTTTCTGGAATAATGATAGCCATTAAGTACTCTCCTTTAAGCACTTTTTGTTGTGCTTGTACTTCATTTATAGGTTGATTATTTTGCTGTGTAACAATATTAAAAATATCAGAATTATTAAGAATTTCTTTAATTTTATGAGAAATTTCACCTTTATCATTATCAACTAATAAAATAGAGGTTTTCTCCTTAGAAATAGCCTTATAAGCTCCATCTTGTACAAAAGTAACGATAAGAATGAGTAATAAAGGCATTAAAAAAAGAACTATTAAACCTCCTAAATCTCTAATTATCAGTGTTATTTCTTTTTTTATTGTTTGTATCATTTTAGTTTTTTAGATTTTTTAAAATATTTTTCTACTTCCTGGCGCTCATCTGAATAAGGAATTTCCAGAGATAATGATTTTTCAAAATATATTCTTGCTCTTTTATCTTTATTTTGTAACAATACTTTCCCTATAATAAAATAAGCTTTCCAATAGTCAGGATTTAGGTTTTCCAACTGCATTACAGACTGACTATCAATAAATTTATTTGTTTTCAAATCTGTTTCTATTTTATGTTCTAAAATACGATATTTTTCATAATTTTCATATTCTTTTGTTGAAAGAAATTTACTTTTAGGTATATTTCTTTCTTGTATTTGAGCTGAAATAACGCCTTGAAAATCAGAGTTAAATATTTTTTCTAAATCATAACAAACAAATTCTCCCAACTGATATGGAGAAGAAGAAACCCAAACTAATTTTTCTTCTGGTTTAAAAATTATTCCGTGATGTGCAAGTAACTGATTTATAGCTTTTTCATTTCCGTATCCGAGAGATTTTTTATTTAATCCTTCGGTATTTCTTAGAATCTCTGCCATATATTCAGGCGATATTTTATTTGACTTTTGTAATAATTCTTGTATTTTTTGATAACGATAAAAAGAATGTGTTTCTTTTATTTGTTTAATATTCTTTTTATCAGATAGATAGCCATCACTTTGAAAATGATTTGTACAAATTAAATTATCATAATTTGGACTTTCAAAAACATCTATTTTTCGAGGAGAAATTTCTATAATTATAGCTTTTTTGTCCTTAGCACTTGCTACTAGAATATTTTCAGAAACAAATACAGAACGCTTTTTAGCTATTTCAACAGCCTCTTCAAGCGTAGAGGCGTATTGCAAAATTTCTCGACAAAGAAGAGAAATAGGTGTTTTTGCCTTGAAAGGAATATCTGATTTTGAAGCATTTATGGTTACCGTTAAGCCTTCATAATTCATTCCAGAAACGACGCCAATCATTCCTGCCCAACTAACAGACATAAACGGAATCCCAGAAGAAGGTTTTACAAAGCTAATCAATTTATGTTGAGCAAAATCATCACCTACATAAAAATCAAGATTTCTGCCAATGAGTAATTTCCCATCGGGAGTTTTGTCGCCCCAAACAACAAGAGATGAACAACCTACCAACATTAAATCTTGTAAAGCGTGTCCTATATCGTGGGCTGCGTGTAAATACATACTTCGCTGATATGCAGGAATATATCTATTAAAAACAGTATCTGAATAATGACTAATTCCATATAACTCAGCTTGATATTCTGGAATAATATTTTTCTCAATATCCCTATTAAACCATTTTAAAAAATGAAATAAAATTTTTTGTTTTCTTAGAGAAGGAACAAATGAATTTATTTTTTGATAAAAAATACTATCTTGTTTTTTATATAATTTTTCTAATAAAGCACCAGAAGTAAGCCCTAATTGATAAGGATTTCCTTGCGAATAAAGTTCCCAAAGATTTTGTTTATTTTTCAGTAAATAATTATTTTTATAAATACGCAAAGTGTCATTTTTTTGAATAACTTTCGGTATTTCAAAAGAATAATTATTAACATTTGGAGTTTTAAAATTAGTTTTGAAAGCGGAACAACCTCCTAAGAACAAAAAAATAAAAATTACAATTATTTTTTTAAGAAATTTTATCATTTAGCAAGTTTCATTTTTTATTTTATCCATTAAATATTCTTTACCCAAAAGGTGTCCACAAGTACGAACAGCACCTATAGTTACGCCTAAAATTCCGTGCATATTCACTGTTTGCCCTGTTACAAATAAATTTTGGATATGCGTTTGCGGAGTAAAAAAGCTAGCCATAGGCGAATTTGCATCTTTGTCATAGCCATAAGCATTTCCTTCAAAAGAACCTATATAATCTCTATATGTTAAAGGAGTAGAAGTATAAATTCCGTCAATACATTCTCGGATATTAGGAAAGCGTTTTTCTAAAATAGCTATCATTTTTTCAGCTTTTTCTTTTTTAAATAATTCATAATCCTCACCTCTTTCGTTTATATTGGTTTTAGTATTGAATGTATTTTCCCATTTTTTTACCTCATTATAATTCATATAAGTCAAAAGAGAAATATTATCAGTGAATGATGTATCTTTTTTGGGCGGACTCATAGAAATCATAAAAGATTCTGGAAAAAATTCAGCTGAATTTTTATCTTCAGTAATCCAAATAGAATCAATATTTTTATGCCAATATATATTATAATTTAAGTAAGGTAATGTATTAGGTTTTATTTTCAAATAAACTGAAAAAATACCAATTACAGGTCTCAACTGAGAAATTCTATTACGATAAGCCTTCTTAAAATGCTCTTCACCTGCCAGCTTTATGGTAGTTTTTATATCTATATTTGAAATAAAATTTTGTGCAGAAAATTCTTTCCCCTGTTTTGTAATAACTGATTTAATTTTTCTGTTTTCATCAAAAGTAAAACTACTAACTTCCTGATGTTTAAATACATCTGCATTATATTTTCGAAGTTGTTGAATGAGTAATTTCGTAATTTGAGAACCTCCAAGCATACATTTCCAAGCACTCTCAATATATGAATTTATAGAAAGCGCATGAACATATAAAGGCGTATGCTCATAAGTACCTGCATAAAGCATATTCGTTCCCAAAAGAATGGATTGTAATTTTTTATTAGATGTTAAATTTTCTATGAATTTTTTACAATTAATAGAAAGATTTTCTTGATTGTATTCAGAATTATTATCCAATCGATATAAAGGAAATGCATTACACATTTCTTTAAGAGTTTCACAATAAATTTGCAAAGTTTTTTCTTCCTCTGGAAAATAAGGAAGCAACTGCTCTATAAAATTTTCATAGCCTTGCGCGTGAGGATATTCTATTGGGTCATCTCCAAAACAAATACGATCGTATCCTTTGATATCCAGCTGATTAAGTTTCAAATCATCAATAATACCAACGTATTTAAAATATTTATATAATATTTCATCTTTTCCTAAACTTCCTATATAATGAACTCCTGTATCGAATATAACTTTCTCTCTTACAAAAGTTTGCAAATTTCCACCATATTGATTATTTTTTTCCAAAACACAGACTTTTTTCCCTTCTTTTGCTAAAATTACTGCTGAAATTAAGCCTCCTAATCCACTTCCTATAATAACATAATCATACATATTCTGCTTTTTTGAGTGAGCAAAGATAATAAAATTTATTCAATGAAATAATATCTTATTTTGAGGTAAAAAAACATAAAAAAATTAAATTTTAACAAAACAATACATTTAAATATGAGAAAAAAGTATGATTCTGTAAGTGCTTTTCTTACTCTAAACCTAAATATTCCTTTTTTAATTAAAAAAAATCTAAAAATTTGTTTATTTATAAAAAACGAAGTAACTTTGGACAAAAATTCATTTTTTATGCAAAAAATAATAGACCGTTTTATCAGTTATGTAAAAATTGATACACAATCTGACCCAGAAAGCCCAACTACTCCAAGTACTCCAAAACAATGGAATTTAGCTAATAAACTTGTTGAAGACCTTAAACAAATTGGTTTACAAGAAGTTACTATTGATGCTAATGGCTATATTATGGCTACCTTACCTGCCAATGTACCACACCAAGTACCTACCATTGGCTTTATTGCTCATTATGACACGTCTCCAGATTTCTCAGGAGAAAATGTTAATCCTCAGATAATTAAAAATTATGATGGAAAAGATATTCTGCTCAATAAAGAACAAAATATAATAATGTCTTCTGAATATTTTTCTGACCTAAAAAAATATGTAGGACAAGACATCATCGTAACAGACGGAACTACTCTTCTTGGTGCTGATGACAAAGCAGGAGTTACAGAAATTATTTCAGCTATGGAATATTTAATACAACATCCTGAAATTCAGCACGGAAAAATTCGTGTTGGCTTTACCCCTGATGAGGAAATAGGAAGAGGAGCTCATAAATTTGATGTTGCTTCTTTTGGTGCTAAGTGGGCTTATACAATGGACGGAAGCCACATAGGAGAGCTTGAGTATGAGAACTTTAATGCAGCAGGGGCAAAAATTCATATAAAAGGAAAAAGCGTTCACCCTGGCTCAGCAAAAGGAAAAATGGTAAATGCTCTTTTAGTTGCTGCTGAATTTGTTCAATCATTACCTGAAAATGAAGTTCCAGAAAAAACGGAAGGCAGAGAAGGATTTTTCCACATTACAGAAATACGAGGAAATGTTGAAGATGCTTATATAAAACTTATCATCAGAGACCACGATAAAGAAAAATTTGAAAATCGTAAAAAATTACTTCAATCTGTTACTGATAAAATTAATGCAAATCCAAAAGGAGCTGTTCTTACATTAGAAATAAACGACCAATATTTCAATATGAAAGAACATATTGAGCCCGTATTCCATATTATAGAAATAGCTGAAAAAGCAATGAAAGAACTCAATATTACACCTGTTATTCAGCCAATTCGTGGAGGTACAGATGGTTCCCAATTGAGTTTCAAAGGGCTTCCTTGTCCAAACATTTTTGCAGGAGGAGTAAATTTCCACGGAAAATATGAATATTTACCTATTCCAAGTTTGTTAAAAGCTATTGATGTTATCGTTAAAATAGCAGAATTGACTGCTAAGAAATACGAAAAATAAGAAAAAAGAGGCTAAAAAGCCTCTTTTTTCATAAAGTTTTTAATTTATCTATAATTTCTTGAAGTCCATTAGTTTTTATTTCGAAAACAGTAGCTAGGAGCATCCCTAATTTTCCCTTTGGAAACCCTTGTGCACTGAACCACTCTAAATAATAAACAGGCAAATCAGAAATCATCACACCTTTATATTTACCATAAGGCATAGGAGTAGTTATAATTTGTTGAAGAATTTCAGGTGACATATCTTACAATCCTTGCTTAATAAGACTCATTATATACTCTAAATGTTTAGTATCAGAAACCTTTATTTGATAATCTCCATTTCCGTGATGCCCTACTTTTGAAATATCTTTTGTAAGTTTTTTAGGATCTTCCAAATCTCCTTTTTTCATATTAATAAAAATCTTTAATCCTTCATTAAGTATCTGTATATCTGCTATGTTTTTTCTATCTTTTTTAAAAGCTATATACATTTTTTTAGGAATAATTCCTATTTCTGGTGAAAGATTCAAAATGGCTTGCTTAAAATCATTATAAAGCTCTATTAGTTCCTCTGTTTTTCCTATAAAAAAATCTTCCTCATTATAGGTTTTTATTTCCTTAGTTATTTCAGAAAGATCTGTTTCTTTTTCAAGAGTCGAAGTTTGTTTTATGCTAGGAGCTGCCTCTGATTTTTTTATTCCATCAATTACAATAATATTATTTTCATATTGTTTTACTTCCCATAATTCTATATTTAAATCCTTAAAATCTACTGCTTGTTTCTGATTTTGATTAAAAAAAGGACTTACAAACACAACCTTACTTTGTGACCAATCTACTTCCCCTTTCTTGAGACTTTTATTTAAAGCTTCATTATATTCTAACACAAAATCAGCCTTATACTTAAGCAATGTATTAAGGTAAGCCACTCCCTGATCAAAAACACTATAATTATGTCCTCGTTTATATTCTATTATAACAAAAGCATTATTCTCTATATCAAAAGCTAAAGTATCTATACGTTGATTATGGATAGAAAATTCTGATTTTACAAGCTCTAACCCAGTAATCTGAGATAAATTTTTCTCAAATAATGATTGTATGTCGCGCTCTAACTTAAAAGAAACTTCTCTAAGGTCTAACAAAGAATATTTATTTTTCTGAAATAACTGCATTGAATATTTTTTGAGTACAAATATACAATTTTTTATTAAAAAAACGATAACTACAAATAATGAACTTCATAACCAACTTGAAATAATCATTTGTCATTATGAAACGTTCCTTCATCATAAAGAAAAAACCAGTCTAAGTCCTCTACCGTTTTGTATTCTTCAGGAAGTGATGATATGTGAGTTCCTTTCTTTTTATCAAAAAAATAAGCTGAGGTATGTGTTTTGATAAAAGAACGCCCCTTAGTAGTAGGATCTGGGTAAATATATTCCAGAGTATCCAAGTATTCCCCTCTCCAACGATATTTGTATAAACCTGCATAACCAGGTTGATCATATTCCACCCCTCTGATAAGTTTTTCTTGAGGATAAAAAGTAGGATTTACCAAATCTATATAGCTTGTTATAACCTCTCTCTTAGCTGCTGGAGACAAAAAAATGTTATAAATATTTGCTCTACAACAACCTGATGACGAATAATTTTTCACCAAAAAATCCTTAGTTCCATCCCCATTGACGTCGAAAATCGTATCCGTAGGAAAATAATAATTCCTTGCGGACACCCTATGCTCAATAACCTGACTCGCTAACTTGTAGATATCTATATCTGTATTCCCTTGAAAATTCGTATAAATAATGGCATAATATGCCTCATCCTCAAAGTACTTTCTAATTCGTATTGTAATACTTGGAAAAGAAGAATCCCCTTCATCTATCTCATGAATAAAATCCAAATCCGCTCCTTTAAATCGCTTTACCAACTCAAGGAGCATCTCTTTTTTAGTCTTATCCTTAAGAAGACTATCTACAATCCGTCTATGAAAATAAGGTTTTTTAGGAGTATCTTTTCTGCTTTCATAAAGTTCTGTGGCTCTTTTAAATTCAACCTTGTTAGAAGTAGAATTACAAGCAACTAAAATTAACAATAAATAACAAACTAATGACAAATTACTAATTGAATATAATCTATATTTAATCTTCATAAGATTCTATTTAAAAATTGAAGCAAGTAAAAAAAAACGAGTTATTCGATTGAATAACTCGTTTTATAAGAAGGCGGCGACATACTCTCCCGCTTTCGCAGTACCATCTGCGCTAAAAGGTTTAACTTCTCTGTTCGGAATGGTAAGAGGTG
>CALFOY010000111.1 GCA_937919265.1 uncultured Capnocytophaga sp.
TTTATAAAGTAGAATATTTTTATTTTTGAGAGAAAATTTTAGTTTTTATTTATTTTAATAATTGAAATGCAATAAAAGCTACCAAATATGCAAAACCTGTCATTCCAACCCATTGAATAATAGGCCATTTCCAGCTATTAGTTTCTTTTCTTACAATAGCAAATGTACTGATACATTGCATTGCAAAAGCAAAAAATAATAAAATAGAAACTCCTGTAGCAAGGCTAAAAACAAGAGTTCCGTTAGGAGTGGTTTCTGTTTTCAAACGAGCAATAATTGTTTTTTGTCCTTCTTCATCTTCAATATCTATATCTGTTCCTAGACTATAAATAGTGGCTAATGTACTTACAAAGGTTTCTCGAGCAGCAAAAGACCCTAAAACGGCAATACTTGTTCGCCAATCGTAGCCCAAAGGATGAAATACAGGTTCAATAGTTTTACCTATATTTCCTAATAAAGAATTTTCGCTTTTATAACTTTTTAAATAATTATCTTGCTCTGTTATATCCCAATTATTTTTAGAGGCTAGCTCTTGTGTGTGCTTTTCGGCGTTTTTATAGTTTTCAGAAATTCCGTGAGAACCTAAAAACCAAATAATTATAGTAATAGTGAAAATTATTTTCCCAGCGTTTACAACAAAGGCTTTTGATTTTTCAAAAACATTAATAATAACATTTTGAAACATAGGAGCTTTGTAAGTAGGCATTTCTATAATAAAATATTGCTTAAAACCTTCTTTGATAACTAATGTTTTATGTAATATCCACGCAGAAAAAATAGCCATAACTGCTCCTGCCATATATAATAAAAACAGAGCTAAGCCTTGATAACCAAAGATAATGAAATTCCCTTCTGGGATAACTAATTTAATCATTATCAGATATATAGGTAATCTTGCGGAACAAGTAATAAAAGGAGTTACTAAAATGGTAATAAGTCGTTCTCGCCAGTTTTCTATATTTCGGGTTGCCATTACCGCTGGGATAGCACAGGCAGCTCCTGATATTAAAGGAATTACACTTTTTCCATTCAGTCCAAATGGTCTCATTATTCTATCCATTAAGAAAACAACACGACTCATATATCCACTTTCTTCAAGTAGAGAAATGAATAAGAATAAAATCGCAATTTGTGGTACGAAAACAAAAACACTCCCCAACCCTGGTATAATACCTTCAACTAATAGTGAAGTAAAATTTCCTTCAGGAAGTCTTTTTTCAAACCATTTACCCAATTCACCAAAACCAGAGTCCAACCAATCCATAGGGTAACTACTAATGTTGAATATTAATTGGAAAATAATAAATAAAATGAATAAGAAAATAATATATCCCCAGAATTTGTGTAATAATATTTTATCTAAAAAACCTTGAATACCCTCAGAATGTTTAGTGTTAACATTATAAGTATTTTTAAGTGATTGGTTTATAAGTTGATAGCGTAAAATAGTTTCACGCTGTTGCATTCGTTTTATTTGATTTTCAGATTTTACAAAATCATTTTGTATTTCTGTTTTTCGGATATTATCAATTACCTCAAAGTTTTGAGAAATAACTAGCCAAAGTTTATTTAAATCTTCATTCGGGAATCGTTCAGAAAGGTATTTAAAGTATTCAGGGTCAATACGTTTTATGTCTATAGATTTGTTTAAAGGTAGTTTTTTATAATTGATAATTTCTTTTTTCAGTTCCTCAATCCCTGTGTTTTTTCGAGTACTAACTAAGATAATTTTAGTATGCAATTTTTCTTCCAAAGCTTGGATATCAATGGAAATACCCCGAGCTTTCATACGGTCTGCCATATTGATAACCAGAATGGTAGGTATTGCAAAATCTTTTATTTGAGTAAATAAATAGAGATTTTGTTTAAGATTTTCAACCTCAGTAACAACAACAACAACATCAGGAAAGTCAATGTCATTTTTATCTAAAAGGCAACTAATGGCTACTTTTTCATCAAGAGAATTAGGGTTGGTACTATAAGTTCCTGGTAAATCGTATATTCGTGCTTTTTGGATTTGAGAAAGTTTGCAGAAGCCTATTTTTTTTTCAACTGTTATACCTGGATAATTTCCTACGTGTTGATTTAGCCCTGTTAGTAAATTAAAAATAGAAGTTTTTCCCACATTTGGGTTTCCTATCAAAGCTACTTTTATTTCATTTTTACTCATTAGTTATCATTAATTTTAGTTTCAACTTCTATATATTGAGCTAATTCTTTACGGATTGCTAATCGGGAGTCATTGATATTCAGATAAATAGGGTCTCCAAAAGGAGCTGTTTCTATAATTTCTATACTATTGCCAGGTAAACAGCCCAATTCTAATAATTTTATAGGAATTTTATCGGTATTTACTTGGCTAATAGTTCTTTTTTCGCCCTTTTGCATATTATTAACAGTTTGATTCATTTTATTTAGACTTGATTTTAAAGGCAAAAGTACTATTTTTTTAAACAATAGCCTATTTTTTAATGTTTTTTTATCAAATAATAAAAGTAATATTCTTTTTATAAATAAAAATATTTGCTTTATGTTTAACATATATTC
>CALFOY010000112.1 GCA_937919265.1 uncultured Capnocytophaga sp.
CCTTACCGCGATTACCTAAAAGGCAAAGCCCAAGACCTCCTTGCAACCCTAAGTCAATCGGAATCATCCACTCTGTCTGACAGGTCAGCCTCGTCCGATAACTCTAAGAATTCCTATACCCCAACCCCAAAAACTGCCTGTGCGGCTCGCACCCTGACACCTGAAAATCTCCTCTTCCTCCTCGGTGACTGTCTACGTGAGCCTGCAGCTCATACAATAGATGTCTTCTTGGAGGGGCTTATCACCTTGCAAGACGACTTCCCTGCCGATTGGGCAAAGTCTCTTTCACCTTATATCAAACAGCTCACCAAGCGAGTAGATAAGGAGGAAATCCCTACCGATGTCATTCTCTTGGGAGTCTTACGTGCGCTGATAGACCGGCGTCCTTTGGCACTTGACCCTAAGTATAGCTATACGTGGGAAGAACTCTGTAAAAAGCGCAAAAAGCTCTCCGAAAAAGAGTTTGAAGCCTATACGCAGGATTATTACTTAGGCAATGCCCGCCAAGTCCTGCCGTTTCTTTTTCGCAAGGGGCAAATGGTCATTGACTTCATCCTACAGCACTGCCACCTGCCATTGCTCTCTACCCCTACGCATCTACCTTTCTATATAGAAGCAGAGGTATTAGTGGATAAGCTCCTGCAATACGAAGCGCAAGGCAAAGCCCCGGATCTCGACGACCTCATTGTAGCTTGTAATCGTTTGCTATTTAAGGAGGTTTCGGCAACAGCCAAAGAAAAAGCGAGACAACTCAAAGGAGATTATGCTAAAGCTATTCAGTATTATTTAGGTCTTACAGATGAAATACAACTAACCGAAGCACTCTTCCCTCTTTGGGCACAAATCACCCGCTTAAAACACCCCGATAGAGAGTTTCCAGAGTTTGCTGCCACTTCAGCTAAGGATATTCTGGGGGTAGTGAAGCCTTACCTAATTGACTATGGCTGGCAGGAAAACAAGTCTCATAAAAAATTTGTTTTTGAGCACCACACCGAGTGGGTAGGGGTAAGTTATACAGACCTAAAGAATGCTTTCCCGTATCGCTATTACAATGCCAATGGTGGATGCTCACCTATCAGTACTATTTTTGAATATAAGCTAAGCCTCAACCCTCACTACCCCGATGCGATGTTGTGTGACTATATCAGCACTTGGGTTACGGGCAACGAAGTGCGTGAAATTCGCAATATGTCAGTGCCTTTAGAAGTGCTTTTGCGCTACGACATTAGGGTACGCCATAGCGGTTGGCTCTATATAGGTACGGCTTTGCTCTTTGAGAAACGCCCTTCGCGGGATTTGGCGTATGAATATATCTGTCAGGCAATTACTCGCGGGGAAGACCTCACTTACCTCAAAACCTATCTCGCTCAGGCGCTCGCTTGGGATTTTCTCCCTATCACTCGCTTTATAGAGTTTTTGGACAGACCTACCCACGATGCAAAGCTAAAAGCTTTTGGAAAGGAAGTGATAGCTCTCTATTTAGAAGAAGCAGAAAAGCAAGATAAGCTGCCGAAGAATCATAAAAAATTAGCTGCTTTTGGTGATTAGATTTCAAAATAAAATCGCTATTTTTGCCAACTAATCCGATTACTTGGTCTATATTCAAAACTTAAAAACCTAAGAGAAAATGAATCAACCCCTCATCACCGCCATTGCCGAAGGCGATTTCTCAGCAATCCTAAACATTACAAGCCAGCTCACCGATAGTGAGCGTTATAGCACCATCACTGCTATCAAAGCATTAGATCCCTATTCGGAAAAAGATTTCCCGCGAAAGAATATTGATAAAAAGAATACTTACCGCCATAACTATAAAGTTTTTCAAGCTCATAACTACACCCTTATTACTATGGTGCGCGAAGAAAGCGATATCGCCAAAGTGATGATTGATAAAGAGAATTATTTTGGTGAACCTTATCAAGTAACTCCTTATGCCATCTTAGGTTCTTTTTATTTTGAACCTGTAATAAACTACTTTACACAATTTCCGCCAGATAACTATATCAAAAAAGTACTTAAAGAACGATATAATAAAGAGATCGATGGATTGTCCTTTGGTTTCCAATGGTATTTTTACAAAAAAGGCTGGATCCCCTTTGAAGAAGAGCGTTTTGTAAAGAATTTATTAGAAATTAATATGGGTAGCCGCTCAGTAACTGCTGATGCCCAATTCCTCTTCCAATACCCCGAAGCCATTGAAAAAGTGCTCTTACAGCTTTACCGTATCGAAACCAAAGTACTCGACCTTTCCAAGTGGAAAAGTGATAACCCCTCAAGCAAAATGAGTACCTCTGGTGTTGCCAAAGTAACTACCTATTGGGACGAGGTATTTGAATTATTGGTGCATTATGGCTACCAAATTCCTCGTAGTTTTGTAGGGCAGCTTTTAGAATCATTGCTCAACCAATGGAAGAAACCCCACCTCGATTGGCATTGTCGTTTGCTCAAATGGCTTGCCCCTACCCAAGAGGAACTTTTAGCTCATCAACAAACGCTCTTTGCCGTTTTAGGCACTGGAGTAGGCAGTGTGGTAAAGACCGTTATGGAATACATCGTCTCTATTGCCAATGCGCCACAGTTTGATTTTGAGGGCTTCCGCGTGCAATTCCCACTCGCCTTTACCGTAGAGAAACAACCTAAAGCACTCCTTCAAGGAGTAGAGATTTTGGCAAAGGAGTTCAAAAAACACCCTCCTACTGATGTCAGCTACCGCGAACAATTAGCTGTACTCTTCACCCAACCCGATGTAAAACTACAAGAAGCTGTAGCTGAACTACTCACCACCTATTTCAACCAAGAAGGTCTCCCCGAAGTCATCGCACCTTACCGCGATTACCTAAAAGGCAAAGCCCAAAACCTCCTTGCAACCCTAAGTCCATCAGAAATCTCCGCCCCGTCCGACTTGTCCGACAGCTCAGTCTCGTCCGAGAACTCTCAAACTGCCTGTGCGGCTCGCTCTGCCTATGCGGCTCGCACCCTGACACCTATTCCCTGTCCCCTGACACCTGAAAATCTCCTCTTCCTCCTTGGTGATTGTATCCGCGAGAAATCAGCCGCTACTATTGATGTTTTCTTTGATACTCTCGTGCGCTTGCAAGACCAAATCCCCGCGGATTATACTGAGCAGATAAAGCCTTACCTCAAGCAGCTTCTCGCTCGTGAGTGGTTTATAGGGACGATGCCTCTACTATACTTATTTTTAGACTCTTGGAGCAACCAAAGCGCTACCCCCCTTGTATATGATACCGACAAGGAATGGAAAGAAATTCAAAAACTCTACAAAGAACATAAATATACACAAGCCGACAAACTCGACAAACCAAGAGTGATGCACATAGGTGCCAATCAAGCACAGCAGACTTTCCCTTATCTGTTTAATAAGATAGCACGCACACTCCAAAAGCTCAAAGAGAAAGACACCTTGCCTTTCCTTTCTACCCCTACACACGAACCTTTCTATATAGAGGCGGAAGTGTTGGTAGATAAACTCTTGCAATACGAAGCCCAAGGCAAATCCCCCGACCTCGATGACCTGATTGTCGCCTGCAATCGTCTGCTTTTTTGGGAGGTTTCGGCAGCAGCTAAAGAAAAAGCCCAACAGCTCAAAGGCGACTATGCTCCTGCTATTCAGTATTACTTAGGTCTTACTGATAAAATACAATTAAACGAAGCACTTCTACCGCTATGGACGCAAATCACCCGCCTAAAACACCCCGATGAGGAGTTCAAAGTATTTGAAAATACTCAGGCAAAGAATATCCTTAGCGTGGTGAAGCCTTTCTATATCCGTTATGGTTGGGAGAAAAGAACTTATGCCAAAGGTGAAGTAAGCGAAGAGTTCACCTATCACTGCAATCATTATTACAAATACGGCAAAGATAAAAGCCGCCCTGCCCTTTACAACTATTACAATGCCAATGAAGGAGAATGCACTTCGGCTCAAGAGGCAGAGTATAAACTAAGCCTCAACCCTCACTATCCCGATGCGATATTGTGTGCTTACATAGCGCTCTGGGCAACGATGAATGAGGCTGACCAAGTGCGTGATATGACCCTGCCT
Source organism: uncultured Capnocytophaga sp. (assembly GCA_937919265.1). Classification (GTDB taxonomy): domain Bacteria; phylum Bacteroidota; class Bacteroidia; order Flavobacteriales; family Flavobacteriaceae; genus Capnocytophaga. The sequence goes on from CALFOY010000112.1 coordinate 4,061, forward strand.
TTGGAAGCCGTATTGCGCTACGACCTGCGTGTACGCCACAGCGGTTGGCTGTATATAGGCGCGTGTTTGCTCTTTGAAAAACGCCCCTCACGTGATTTGGCGTATGAGTATATTTGTCAGGCGATTGCTCGCGGGGAAGACCTAAATCACTTGAAAACTTACCTTGCCAATGTACTCGCTTGGGATTATCTGCCTATACCGCGCTTTATAGAATTCCTCGACCGCCCTAATCCGCCAGCAGTAAAAGCCTTTGGAAAAGAAGTAATACAGCTCTATTTAGAGGAAGTCAAGAAGCAGGACAAACTCCCGCGCAACCATAAAAAGTTAGCGACTTTCAGTCATTAGTAGGTAGTCATCTCTACCCTTTGTCAAAGTCTATAATCGCCCGTGCGGCTCGTACCAAATTAAAGTCTTTTTACCAAGATAAAAAAGACAGCAAAGCAAAAAAAAAACGAATTAATTACATTTATATCTTAATTTTTTTATTACCTTTGTCGTCTCGTTAGGGATTTTCTTTTTGATATAAGAGAAAAAGCAAAGCAAAAACACCACTATAACCCACCGGAATAAATACCTGATGAAGATAATATAATTTTTGCCTTGCGGAATGTCCGACAGCGATAAGCAATGTTATTTTTTCTCTGCGGAATACCTTACAACGAAAATCAGTATTACTTTTGCTCTGCGGAATATCCGATAATGAAAAAATACCCTATTTTTGCTCTGCGGAATTTCCAAAAAGAAGAAGTAACACCGCAAGCACACAGCGGAATATCCGCCGTATATAATAACCGTTAATTAATCATAATTGCTATATGAATAAGAATACATTAGTCAAGCCAGACCTCAGCAAGATGCACAATGCTGAGTTTAGTCAGTTTCTTACCCGCTTTTTTGAAGACTTTGCGGGTTCGGGTATTGCCTTGGATACCGATACCACTTTCAAATCGCTTTACGAAAGCCTCAAGACCAAAGTAACCACCTACGACAAGGCTTTGGAACAGGTGCGTGGCAAAGAGGAATCTAAGAAAATATCGGAATTGGACAAGGTGCGCGATGCCGATATGCAAGCCCTAAAGGACAGTATCAAGCCTTATCGCAATGCCAAAACGGAAGCCAAACAGAAAGCTTACCACGCTATCAAGCTGGTGCTCGACAATTACAAAGATGTAACCAAGGACACCTATGAGGAGGAAACCAAGCGCCTGAATACGCTTATCAGTACCCTGAAATCCGCTACCTATCAAGCGCAGGTAGAGACCCTGAAGATAGGCGAGTTCCTCAGCGAACTGGAAACCTCCAACACGGCGTTCAACGAGCTTTTCTCCCACCGCTCGCTCAAAGATTTGCAGAAAGAGGTATACAACGTAAAAGACCTTCGCAAGGAGCTTACCGATATATACCAACGGCTTTCGGCTTATATAATAGCCAACGCACAGGTGAAAGACGAGGCTTTCTTTACCAAAACCTTGGAAGTGCTCAACAACAGCCGTAAGTACTACGCTGATGTTTTGGCACGCCGTAAAGCAGGTGTAAAAACCCCTACCGAAACCCCTAAGGAAGAAGGGAAATAACTTAGTAACACTTAATTTTCAAAATAAAAAAAACTTATGAAAAAACTCATTTTTTCGGCACTGGTTGCCACAGCATTATTCGTTTCCTCTTGTGGGAAAGACGACGACAACGGCGGAGGTAGCACTTCGCTCAACGGGGATTGGTATCTTTACAACATTTATAATGACCCCGATGGTAATGGAAAAAGCTGGGCAATTCCTAACAATTGCGCTCAAAAAACTTATCTTTCAATTTCGGATAAAAAATAAAGAACGAATGGTATCATTTAGAAGGTTCAGACTGCAAATACACTCCTATATATTACAATTACACGATTAATAATGGGGTTATAAATGCGACTATTGCCGATGATTCTCCTAATGGAAACAAAGGGGGAACAGTCTCTATAAAATACGAAATAAAGGACAAGGAACTTATCATTCGCTTTAAAAATAATCGACAACAGGAAGAAATAAATGTCCTTCGCAAAAAAGGGGTAGACTATAGTTCTCTTGATCCTTTTGTGGGATATTGGCAAATGACCAAAGCTACTGTAGGGCAAACAGAAGCTATCGTACAAGAGGGCAAATGTTTGAACGGAGAGGTAGTAGCCAGTTCTTTAGGATTTACACTATATCTTAAAGCTCCTGACAAAAGTGGGCAATGCCAAACGACTGTAGAAACTTTCAAATGGGTAAAAGAAGGCAATAAATATTACGATATTACCGACCCTCAAAAGAAAGAGGAGTTGGCATTTGTCTTTTCAGAAAATAACACCAAACTCTCTTACAGTACACCAAGCGATAATGGCTTAGTAACCATATATCTTACCAAAGTAAAATAACCCGCCTTGCTCAACTCCCCTTGCCAAAGGGGAGTTTGTTTTAAGGAATAAATGAATAAATAGGTTTTTAATTTATCTCTATGAAAGAAATAACACAAGGAGAATTGCCTCTCTACCAAGATGAAAATGTTTGGCTCACACAAGCATAGTTGGTAACCCTCTACCAATCAAGTAAAGCCAATGTAAGTGAGCATATCGAACACATCTTTGAAGAAGGTGAATTAGAAGAAAAGGTAACTGTTCGGAAATTCCAAACAGTTCAAAAAACATACTAACAGTTGTTCGGAAATTCCGAACAACTGCTGTAGGACGAGTAAGCCATCAAGAAGCTATTGAAAAAGCTAACAAATTAACTCATTACTCTAACCCGCCCTACTTGCCCAACTTGTCCAATAAATTAAAAAAATTGCCCTTATGTTTGAACTCTTAAAGAAACTCATCACCAGCCGCGATTTAGAGGGCTTGTTTTCCTTTTGCAGTAACTTAGCAGAAGAAGAACGCCTTGCCCTTTTAGACCAACTCCAGCATTCGCCGTGGGGAATTAAAGAGCATAAGCGTTATGATAAAATATTAGTAACCCCCGATGGGGCGCGCTATGAATATCTTTTGGCGGTATTTCTCCTTACGCGAAGTCTTCAGGAATATGAGAAACAGCCTATCAATACCTTTATAAAGAAGATGTATTGTCCTACTGCTGGAGAGCTTTTCTCAAATTCAAAAGCTTCCTATGTCCTCCCGAAACTCCTCCAAGAGGAAAAGTATCGCTTTATTCTGGAACTATACCACGCTCTAAGCGAAGATAGCAAAGAGAACATCCCCTTTGAAACTTATTGGACACTCTACAAAGCTGGAGAAATCTCTTTGGATGAACCCCTTTTTGTAGATAAAAGTATCATTGCCTTCAGTTACTCCAGTGATAAGATAAACTATTATACTCATTTAGTCTTGAACGATCAAGAGTTCCAAGATAAAATTTTCAGGCGCTTACACCGCTACGAAAGTGGTATGCATCGCGATGCCAAGCTGTGGGAAGAAGTCTTTTTACAGCTACAGGAACAAGGCTATGTGTTCGACCGCCAGCTTATAGGCGAACTCTTGGAGAGCCTGCTCAATCCTTGGAAGAAACCCCAACTGAATTGGCATTGCCGTTGGATTACATTTCTTGCTCCTACCGAAAAAGAAATAATAGACAATCAAGAACGCTTCTTTGCTCTTTTGAGTACAGGCAACGATGTGCTGGTGAATTTTGCTATGAAATGGATTCAGAAAATCAGTAAAAGTCCGCTTTTCTGTATAGAAAAATTCCAAGATAGCTTTGTTCTTTGCCTACCCTCAGAAAAGACTATCAAATCACAGCTTGCAGGACTTACTATTTTGGAGAAATACTACCACAAGAATCCTCCTGAGCAATTAGACTCCCGCGAACAGCTTATCCCTCTCTTTACTCAACCCGATATAGTCTTCCAGCAAGTATTGGCTACTTTGCTCGTTGAGTATTTCTATGACGAAAAACTCTGGGAGCTCATCACCCCTTACACTGATTTTATCAAACCCTCTGCAAAGGAAATTCTTCAGCAGAAAGACGGTACTGATAAAGAAATAAAGACCCCCGAAAGTCTTCCTCACTCCACCGATAGGCTTCCCTTGTCCTTGCCCAAGAACTGGGATGAGTTGCTTTTCCTAATAGGTGATAGCATACGAGAACGCTCTGCTGCGACCATTGACCTACTTATAGACGGGATAGTACGCTTACAAACTCTTATTCCTAAGGATTTAAAAAAAGTACTGGCACCCTATCACAAACAGCTTAACAAAAGCCACCGTGGGTATGTGCTACCCCTACTAAAAGAATTCCTCTTAGCCTTAGAAACAGGAGGACATCTGCCTTTAGATGAAAACCTCTTTTTGTTCTTGCGCTACAAAATGAATGTAGCCCTTGAGAGAATCGCCCAAAAATGCACATTGCCTCTGCTCTCTACCCCTACTATTGCCCCTTTTTATACAGAAGCAGCAGTCTTGGTAGAGAAGCTCCTATCCTACGAGCAAGAAGGGGTTATTCCCGATTTTGAAGACCTTACTATCGCTTGTAACCGCCTGCTCCTAACCGATATTCCGCAAAGTGCTAAGGAAAAATCGCAGCTACTTCAGGGAGACTATGCTCAAGCCATTCAGTACGCTTTGGGCGTTACCTCCGTCCTTTCTCCCACAGAAGAGACCTTGCCTCTTTGGACACAAATTACCAGAATCAAACACCCAGAACAAGAGTTCCCTGAATTTTCCCAAACTACCGCCAAAGATATCCCTTCGGTAGTAAGTCCCTATTATATAGGCTATGGTTGGCAAGAATACACTACTTACTTAGGAGAAGTAATGCCGGTATATGTCTATGATTTCACCCCTTATAACAGTCCCACAGAGCGACAAAAATCCCTACTTCCTGAGCAATATTACAATGCAGGAGGAGGTGCTTGGCATAGCAATGAAGATTTCGAATATACCCTGAGTCTCTGTCCGCAATACCCCGATGGGATCATCTGCTCGATTTTCTCTCATCGGGTAGGTTGGAATGCCCTAACCGGTGTTTATGACAATATTGAGGCTATAGAAACCCTCTTGAAATATCAATTGCCTCTCTATCATAGTGGTTGGTTGTATATAGGTGCCTGCCTATTTTTAGAAAAACGCCCCTATCGTGATTTAGCTTATGAATATATCTGCTGGGCATTGGAACAAGGAAAAGATTTAACTTACTTAGCGAATTATGTAGCGTATGTCTTGGCAACAGGGTATGCCCCTATTAAGCACTTCCTTGAGATGCTTGATCGCCCTAATCTAAATATTATAAAAGGATTTGCAAATATGATTATTAATGAGTATCTTCGCCAAGTGGAAGGAAGAGAACTTCCAAAATTACATAAAAAACTCTTAGACTATCAAAAAGAACTTAATCTATAGCAATTACCAAGATTATGATACTCCTTACCTTACTTTCCGCCATTAAAGCACACGATTTTACCGCCATTCGCAATATTTGCTTTGCGCTTTCTGAGGAAGAAAGACAGGAGCTAAAGAGTTATTTTGCGCGAAAGAATTTTAACTTTATCTTTCGGGAAGTCCTCGAAAAAGAGAAGAGATACCATTTCTCTAATAAAGAATTAGCCATTATTTCATACACTATTATGTGTGTGTGCAATACCTTAGAGGAAGTAAGAAAAATAGAAC
>CALFOY010000113.1 GCA_937919265.1 uncultured Capnocytophaga sp.
GCGTACTCGATAAGGCTACTTTTGCCTCCTTTAAGCCCCTTTCTTTTTCCAGCCAGGCTGAAATCCTGACAAGGCGAGCCGAAAGTGATAATGTCAATGTCTGCAAAGTCTCTTCTGTGAATAGAAGTAATGTCTCCGATGTATTTTGCATTTGGAAAGTTGTATTTATAATTAGCAATAGCGTGTTTGTCTATTTCTGAAAAATAGTGTTCTGTGAAGTGGTAGCCTGCCCGCTTAAATCCAAGTGAAAAACCACCAATTCCACTAAATAAATCTATGATTTTCATGTTTTTTTTGTTAGGAGTTCCTTTCTCAATCCCATACAATAGGAATAGTAGTTAATCTTTACTTCGTTCTCAAGAATGTAATCGTACCACTCTATAATTTTACCTTTGGGTTGATTGCTCTTGAGGTCAAAGTATATATCTGAGAGGCTGAAGAAGTAGTCAGAGATTAGGAATATATCTACACTATCATTACCTACGGAAAATTCATAGCTTAAATCGTGCTTTTCACAGAATTCCATAAGTAGCCTATCTATGGCTAACTCAAAGGCTCTTAATGGGGAGTTAGATTGCTTTTTCATTTTTATTATTTATATTATCTAAGTATAAATATACCAATTCGCTAAAATCATCAGAATAAGAATGAAAAGCATTCATATATTCTTCATTATCTTTTATATATTTTTCAAACTCGGCTACTACATCGGAAGCACTTTTTTTGAGTAGTTTTAAATTTTTTTTGAGTTTATATTTTATTTCACCCTCATCAATCATATGCAAAAGCTCATCAAGGGAACGAGTTTGTGCAAATACAAGAAATAAATAATGATTGATATTCTCTTTTTTAAGCACTGGTTTGCATAGATTTTCTCTATACTGACAAACTGCTAATTGCTGTAATTTTAGGGCTTCCTTGTCTGTGATTTGTAGCCCTCTTGCTCGTAATTCGGTAGTAAATTTAGTATTCATTTTATTTTTTAAAAAGGTAATGTATTTTCTTCAAAAGCATCTTTAATACTGATTTTTGGTAATGGTTTTTCAGGAGGTTTTACTTCTGTTGAAATGGGAGGATTATTTGTGAAATTCGTTGTTGATGCAATTTCATCTTTAAAATCAAGTTCATAAATCATAGCATCATTTTCATTTAATACAAATTTAAAATTATCAAATGGACGACCACGAGCATATAAATGCTCTACTTCAATAATATTTGAATTATTCTCATCTGGGATAAGAGAAAAAACACTTTCTGCTTTCTTTACTATGGCACTTCCTAAATGCCCTGTGGGCTTTCTTGCTCCATATACATTGTGAATAATTGTACATATGTGAATGTTATACTGATTTGCCCATTTGAGTAATATATTAGCTATTTGTGTACTTTGTTCTAAATTATTTACATCATTGACTAAATCTGCAATACCATCGATAAACACTAAAGCTAATTCCTCTCTGTATTTTTCTAAAATTTTTTCAATAAAAATAATACGTTCTTCAACGGATAATTCCACCACTTGAAAAGCGAAATATTTAGAATAAGAACCTCCTACAATATACTCTACTCGTTTAAAAGTTCGTTGAGCATAATAAGCAGATTGTTCGGTATCAATATCAATAATTAGCTCTTCTGTTTTTCTATGACTTTTAATGCTTGGAAAAAAATTTGTAGATTGTCCTCCAATATATGAAGCGCATAACTGACTTTTAAAAAAAGATTTTTTAGATTTTGAGGGTGCTGAAATCACACTTATACTCCCTTTTGTCATTACGATAGTATCTTTATACTCTCCTTTATACAAGTGTTTTCCTATGCTAATTATAGGCTTTGGAGGTGTAATTTCTTTATCCAAAAATACCCTACAGTTTTCAAATTTTTCATCAAACCAAAGTCTATCAAAAGAGGATTGTGGCGCTTTTTTGTCAATAGGTTCTATCATAATTTTTTAACTTATAAAATGGTATTTGTTAAAATTAAATGCGTTACTTCATTCCTTATAAAATGCTCCGCTTCTTCTTTTGTATATGGGGTATTTAATACTCTTGCTAAATCTTTTTCAATAGCTTTTATTTTTCTTTTTCGAGCTTCCAAAACATTAAATAAATCATCTTTATTGAATTCATTTTCAAGTGTTTCACTTTCTTGTGCAGGTATTCGATTTTGATACATTATTTTTTGTAAAGCTCTTTCTTCTTGTTCATAATCTTTGTACAACATTTCAAAACGAATTAAAGGAACTCGCTCCTGCATTTCTTTTAACAAATCATCATAAGTTGTTTGTGAAATTTCGTTAATTTCATTAATAATTTGTCTTGCATTTATGGGGTTTCCATTTTTGTTCTGAAAAAGTGATTTTTGTAGAAAAATCCAAATAAAAAACTTTGTAACTAATGGAGTTTGTTCTATGATTTTTTTTTGCATTTCCTCAAAATAAGCAAGAATGGAATTGAAAGCATCGCAATCCTCATCATAGCCTTTTTTTTGAATAATCCATTTTAAGCGTTTTAAAGCTGAATTTATTTCGATTGGTATATTTATACTGTCTTTCATTTTTAATTAAATTTTAATACGTTTCTGACTGAATTTAGCTATAAATCACCTGCTATTCTTTTTGCTTTGGGAATGTTTTTTGTGTTTGTGTTAGAACTATAAACCTGCTCATTGTTATAAAAAGCCTGTAAATACTTCGTGAAATTGTCATACCTGAGAAAATGCTCTGGTGTTCCTTGCATCGCATTTGCACCTGTGAGGTCGCTCAAATCTTGCCCGAAAAATGCTTGCAAGGCTTGTTTAACTTCATCTCTTGTATGCATTTTTAGAATATTTTGATAATTAGAACGCTGATTATAAGTCAGTTTAGTTGTTCCAGTTACTTTTTTAAGCACTTTAAGCCTGAGGTATTCCCAACATTTAAGAAAAAATACTTCTTCTTCTTGGCATATAGGGTCAATTCGTAATCCCACTTTTTTTAAATCAACTTCGCCAGTTTCTAAAAAATACCATTCGATAGGTTGAATTTTTTTTGGAAAATTTGATTCAGCTTTTTTTTCTTCTGAGTCAAATTCGGCTTTTTTTTCCTCTAAGAAAGAATTATATATTTTACTTTTCTTTACTTTACTTTGTGTCATTTTTTCCGAATTTATACCCATTTCTTCCGAATTTATGCCCATTTCTTCCGAAGAAATGAGGTTATATTCCGAAAAGGCAACAGTTCTCTTGGACGCTTTACACATCGATAAGTACCTTTTTTGTACTCCTATCGAGGTGTAAACACCCTTATTAAACATTTCCTCTGAAAATAATCCTACTTTCACACAGTAGTCTAAGACCGCTTCTATAAACTCAACTTTATCCCCAGTTTGCTCTGAGACTATAAAGCCAAAATCTTCATCGTTAACAACATAGTACCCATTTTTATAGATAAAAGCCAAAACGCATATATAGACGCTCAACGCTCGCCCCGAATGATTTTTGATTAATTTTCTGATTTTAATGTCTGAAAAAATGTCCACATCTAAAGAAAAGTAATTGAAACCTTGTTTTATGTTTCTTCCCATTACTTTTAATTTTAGATATTTTAAACTTGTTTTACAGCTTCAAATCAAATCCGTTTTAATGTAAATCCTTTCATAGTTATTAAATTTAAAAATACCCCTCACCCCTGACAAGCCTTTTGCTTCGATTTTAAAAACTCGTAATACTCATTCATTTTTTGATTTGAAATTAGAGATTTGATAAAGATTTATGCGCACTCAATCTCCTCTCAAATCGGTTGTTTTAGCCCCCGCTCATGGCTCGAACGTGAGTGCTTGCCAATCGGGGTGCACAATGGCTACATTACAATGTTGCTTATTTTACTTTAAATCTTGCTTATTAATATTTTTACTTTGATATTCAATGTTTTACAACTTATTTTTATCCTTGTTTAACAAATCATAAAACTTGCTTAATAATACCTACCTTGTAAATTATTCATTTGTCTTTCTATTTCATTGAGAGAATTTAAATCATCAGGGGTTGGCAGGTATATACCCGCTTCCTTACTGGCATAGTCTCTGAAATTATTAATAGCGGTTGTCATTTCCTTTGTGTTTAAATCTGCTGTGCTTCTCCACGCTTCCCTTACCTCTCCCGTTTTGTAATTCACATATTCAGTTAGGAATATTTGCGGATTAACCAACTTTTTAAATATTTCTTGCTTCACGTACTCAGGTGTTTCTCCATATTCCAATGCAAACCACGAAAAAAGGAGATGAATGTAATTGTTCTGTGAGTAGGTGCGTTTAGGCTTCTTTTCAGTGATTTCAAAGGTCTTTTTCTTGTCAATAAGGTAACCTAACCGCTCCTTTGCCCGCTGTATATCAAACTCATTGCTTGCGTTGAAAATCATAGTTTATTATCTTTGAAAGCAAGGCAGGACTCGAACCTGCTACTATCCCGATTGATACTTGCTTTTTAGGTTACTAATTACCTAATATTACTGGCGTTCTGCCATCTGTGATAATTACCTTATTGGAGGTCTTACCCAGCATCTCAATATATTGTTGCATTAGGATTTCTTTTGTAAGGCCTACCGATTGGACTTTGTTTGTTTCAGCGTCTATCTTTGCCTTTTCTAACAACATTCTTGAGGTCTCTAACTCGTTTTTTACTCTATTAGCTTCTTGGATAGCCTTGTTTCTATCTTCTACCGCTTTCAGCATTGAAGCAGGAGGTTTAAGCCCCGATGTAAGTGTAGTAAGGTCAAAGAATTTTGTTTTAAACTCCTCTTTCAGTCTGCTTTGTACCGATAATTCAAACTTACCTAAGTTGTTCATAAGGCTGTCAGTGGTGTAGTTTCTTGCTTCCTCACGATAAGCATCAGTAACACGCTTGTTAAGTACATTAGCCTCTACATTGTCAAAGAACGTTTCAGGGTCTTGTATTCGGTAGTTCTTGTAGTTAAACACAATCTCAGCACCTTTGCCACGAATGGGCGTATAAGTGTAGGAAGGATCTACGGTGAATACCCCAGCATCTTTTGCCGTGATTTCTACCACATCAGGGTCTCCTGCTTGCTCCCACATTGGCACTTGATACAGCTCACTACCTGGACCTAACATCCCTTGCGCACCTGTTACGATTTTGAACGAATTGATACCATTTCGTCCGTACTCTGTCATTAGAACCCCTTCATAGTTAGGTTCTGGTCTGTTACAACCCACTAAGGAGGCTATAACACATAAAAGAAAAATCATCTTTTTCATTGATATAAATGTTTAAATTAGTTACTGAAAAACTTGTTGTAAGGGAAAGCAATCAGTATAAGAATTGCTACAAGTAACCCTACAATCCATAAGTAAGGGAGTTCACTCCTGAATAATGCCATTACTCCGAATGTTAATAAAACTAACAGAATAATGAATGCTAATGCTCGTATTGCTATTTTTCTCATCATAATAGAGGTTTTGCTATTTCTAAGAGTTCTCTTTGTTCTTCAAGGAATTTGTCCCTAATTTCTCCTGTTCTGAAAGAAAATACCCTTTGCAATTCGAGAGATTTAAAAGTATCTAATTCTCCCTCACAAACTTGAATACTAAACTTTTCTTCTCCATCTTCCCAATCAGGTTGCCATCCTTCATTATAATACTCTCTAAGAATTATAAGCTTTTTCAGGGCTTCAAATGCTCTATATATATCAGCAGATAAGTACATATAATCATCTCTTAATAATAAATCATACTTATTACTATAATTAACCCAATCTAAAGCTTCTTTATAAGTAATAATATTTTCTTTTTGCTCAAAGCCTTGAAACTCTATTTTATATGGTTTTGTTGAAAGTGTTTTAGTAGTGCGATCTGACAAACAACCTTCAAAATTATAACAAACTCTTTCTTTTTTACCTTCAAATAACACTATAGGATATTCTTGTCCTTCACTAATGTATATTTCTTCAATTTTTCCTTCCAAGTTTGGAAAGTTTACTTGGTCATAGACCTTCATTCCTTCTTTAAATACTGTTTTCATTATTTTTTAATCTTCTAATTCACTTATCAAATCCGTGTAATAATCTATCTCGTCTTCGATTTCTTCGAGTTGTTCTCTTAGCTCACTGGTATCTTCCCCGTCTCTTTCCCTATATCTTATTTCATCATAGATATACCTTTGGGTTTGCTCAAGCTCCTCTTTTAGGCTCTTGTAGCTATTTAATTCTGTTTTTCTCATTTTCTCTTTATTTTTAAATTACTAAAAAGGTAATCCGTCATCTTCTTCTTGATTGTTGAATATTGCAGTGTTAGGCTTTCTTCCGTTATTATCAAATGTCTGCGGTTGTGGTGCAGGAGCTTGTTGTGTTGCCTGTTGCATAGGTTGCTGATTAGCTACATTAGTAGTCTGTATTACCTCAATTTTCCAACATTCAACCGTGTTAAAGTACTTGGTGTCTCCTTGTGGGTTTGTCCATTCTCGCCCTTTAATATTGATATAAGCCTTTACTCTTTCCCCTACCCGCACATTATCTAATAGTGCGCATCTGCCTTGTGTGAACTGAATAATAATCGTTTGTGGGTATTGCTCCTCTGTTACTATCACTAAATCCCGCTTCTCAAAGCCATTTGCTCCTACATATTCAGAAGGGAAAATCTTTTTAATTTGTCCTTGTATTTCCATTTTCTTTAAAACTTTATCTGACAAATAGTGTATTTTTTTTATAATTTATTTCAGGAAGCTCTAAAAGTTCCCCGTTTTCATCCACAGGTAAAAGACCTTTTTCTCTTGAAATAAAAGCTTGTTTATATTTTTCTTCAATTTCTTTTAATTTTTCATTTGCTTTTTGCCATTCTTTAATATTTTTATATGAAAACATACGCCCACCTTGTTTTATTTCTATTTTTTTTCCTTTATATACACCTTGATAGGCATTAACTTCACTTTCTATTTTTTCAGCATTTTTTTCTTCAAAACTTTTTATATACTCTAATAGTTGATCACATTCTTTTTTTTGTTCTCTGAAAGAGATAACAGCATCTAATATCAACATTTCTCCTTGTTCTACAGCTTCACATTGCGATATAAAACGCTCCTGCATTTCTTGAAATAATTCTTTTGTTCTTCCCATTATTTTTATTTTTTGCTTAATAATTCATTTATTTTTTCTTCTACTTCTTTACTTATTTTAAAATACTTTTTAACATCATTAATATTAGTAATTTTATTTTCTCGTATCCCCTTAAGTACATTTTCCCACTCTCTAGTATAATTTTTATTTTTATCTAAAACATTAAGCCAATTGAGTTCTTTTTTTGTATTAGTATTTATTGTATTTGAAGTATTAGATAAACCTTTAAATACATCTATACCTATCCCTAAATAACTACAAATTTTTGTGATAGCATCAGTAGTAGCCCCTTTAAAAGCATCACCTAAATCAAAGTTTTTAGAATTTTCCCCTCCATTATCATTTCCTCCAAAACTTTCATAATACACACCATATTCAGGTATTTCTAAAATAGCTTTTACAACAACCATTGATTTTTCAGAAGTAATAATATGATTTACTTTTAATTGCCATTTCCCACAACCAAAAACATCATTCAATCGTTCAGTAACATAAATTGCTTTAATAGAAGATAAAAATGATTTTGTAGGATGTGGCTTTATAGCTTCTATTGGTAAAGGTTTTTTTAAATCCTCATACATCTCTTTTGTTATCTGTTTTATTTCCATAATTTATTTTTGATTTAATATTATTTTTCTTTTTTCTTGCTGATTATTTTCAACTTCTTCTCTATTTTTCTTAGTTTTTAAATGACTATACGCCTCATCTAACTCTAATACCTTATTTTTCCAATTATTTATAAGTTTATCTAAAGTATTATAAACTCTTTTTGGTACTTCTTTGTTTTGTAAAACTTTTAATTTATCTGTCCAAGTATTAATTTTTACCTTTTTTTGGGACACCTCTAAATAAGTCATTTGTATAAAATTTAGTTATTATTCATTATCTTCATCATCTCGAGTTTCTATTTCATATATATATTGATTAATATCACATTTTAAATTTGAAAAATCTTTAAAAAGACTATCCATAGTGTCCCTTAAAACAAATAATTCTTCTCGCATTTCATCTCGTTCTTTTTGAGACTCTTCTAATAAAACTATACGTTTTAAAATATCTTTACTATCATCTAAAAAATATCTAAGGTATAATGTGAAATTATCTATTGATAGCTGTAATTCGTTTTTATCCATTTTTTCTTAACTTAAAAAAAATCCTTTCGTTCTATTCAGTTTCAAATTTTAAATAATGATTATTCGGTTATAAGAACGCACCTCCTCATTTGAAAGGATTTTCTAACTATTGAAATTTATTACTTAATTTATTCACCTTGTTGCCAGCCGTTTAAACTATCATCTCTATTATCTGCAGTCCATAGATTATATAGTAATGCTTCTTCTATATTTTGCCTTTGTCGAGGTAATAAAAAACCTTCTTTATCATCTTCATTAAAGATTTTTATATCTGTTACTTCGATTTTTCCAAAAGAATTAACATATATATTTGCTGATAAAAAACACCCTTCATAGGCTTCATCATCAATTAAAAAGTTGGTATCGTATTCACATTCATAATTGCAATACGTATAAATATATTTTAGTATTTTATCTATATCGGGGTAAAATTTGCCTGTTTTAGGCTTTGGAGAGAAAGCATCATTAGCCATTCTTATACATAGTAAATGCAAATAATCTTTTGCTATAATACCTACTTGTAAGCATTGATTATATCGTTCTACTTCAAGGGCTTCTATATATGCTCTTTTTTCACTTTCTTCAAGTTCTTGGTAAGTTTTCCCATTCATTTTCCAATGAGAATTTTCAATTTTAAAATTTTTCTGATTTTGTTTGTCAGTTTCAGAAAATAGTTGTAGATTTGCACTCATGATTATTACAAAAATTTGAATGTTTAAGAAGCCACTTCTTCGGAGGTGGTTTTTTTATTTATTACTCTTGTGCCTGCTGGCTCTGTATATGTATTTCTGTTACGTCTTGTTCGCATCATTTCTTCTTTATCAAAGCCTTTAATCTCTTTCATATGATAACGTTTTGTGCCTTTTATCGGTTTTATGAAACCTTGTTTAACATATGATAAAGCCGTACAATAACTAATATTTAATTGACTTGCTACTTCTTTTAAAGTAATACCTCTTTCTTCATTTATCATTTGTTGAAAATATTTCATAGCGTGCGCCATTTGGTCTACATTATTAGGTACAAGGTTTAATTCTTCAAGTAGTTCATTATATTCTGTTACAAAAAGACTTTTAATATCTTCAATTATTCGTTCAACTCTTGTTTTCATAATTCACTTTTTAAATTATTTTCTTCTTTTTCAAAAAGATTTTTCTTTGTTATACCTATTACTCTTTTTACAGTAGGGTAATATCTTTCATCTATCAAGAAGTGAGTATCTTTTTTTATCCATCTGTCAATAGTAGAACGACTTCTATTTACAGCCTTTGCTAATTTGTTTCTAATAATATCACCTCTAAATTTTTTCTTTGCTTCTTTGGTAAGTTTCATTTTTTTTTATTATTTTTGACCCGTTATATAGTTGGTTATTTTGATGGTGCAAATTTATAACTATTTTAGTTATAATACAAGTTTTTAAATAACTATTTTAGTTATAAACACCTGTCTCTTATA
>CALFOY010000114.1 GCA_937919265.1 uncultured Capnocytophaga sp.
CAGGATTGGTACCAGCCTAACCCCAGCTATATCCCTGAAGTAGAACACTTGACCCCAAAGGAAAAAGAGCTGATCAATAGCCTAAAATAAAACGGATGAAGAAAGAAATACTCATAAGTAGTGATGGTAATTATGACAATTTAGTCGCCGAAATCTACATTGATGACCAATATATCGCGCTTGTTAGCTACGATGAGGATGATAATTTTTTCGTAGAAACACCTACCATGAATCGAAGCAATGAGGAAATAATAACCCATAAGGTAGAATACAATACCTTTATCGAACTATTAGAAGAAGCTAAAAACAGTTTAAAATGACATAAGATAAATTCTCAAAAATATAATGCACAAAGAAATCCAATTTTATTCACATTACAATGGAGATGCGCTCGCTTTGTTAGAGGTGAATAATGCCACTAATGAAACTATCTGGCAGCTGAAAGAAATAGAGAATCATACCATCAGACTGCGTTTTGAGACACCTCCCCCTACCTGAAAAGCTACAAATATTAGCCGAAGTAGTAGCACTACCTCATAAGTCTGTATTTGTACTACAACTCTTAAGAGATAGTAATCAAGAGGATTGGATAAATATAGAGGATTTCAAAACGGTGTGCCAAGTAGAACAAGTATTTATCAGCAATAGAGACAAGGGATTCGATTCGCTCAAAGGTATCGAACATTTTCAGAATCTGAAAGAATTGGATCTAATGCTTTGTTATGATAAAAATATCAGTCTCGCTCCCTTGCAGGCTTGCCCCCAATTAGAAAAGATAAGCCTAGAGCTTCCTCTCACTAAAAAGCAACACCAAGAGCTGTCCCTCTTACAATCTTTAAAGAAAATGAATGTAAGAGACTTGCAAACGGATTTGCTCCTGCCCATACCTACTATGGAATTCCTGGAAGTACAAGGCTTACAAAGCACTGACCTTGATAAGAAAATGCCTAATTTGAAAAACTTACTGATACTCAATAGTAATAAGTTGGAGGATGTTAGTTTTATATCAGGCTTAAAATACTTGGAAAGTCTTTCGTTTTGTGGAGCCAATAAGGTCGATAAGCTCCCCTATCTTGCCCCTTTGAAAGAACTTAGATACCTTTCATTGATAAATATGAAGCTCCTTACTGATATTCTTAGCATTAGAGAAGCAAACCAATTACAAAGTTTGCGTATCGCTACTAATTCATTTTCGTTAGCGGATTTGGCTTGGCTCTCTCCGGAAACATTCCCTCTGTTGGAGCATATCACCATTAAGCTAAAGACTATGAAAGAGACCAAAACTTTCTTAGAGCGCTTTCCCGAAATAGGGGAAATACAATATTAGAAATCCCCTCACTAGTTCGCTTCTTGCAGCTCGTGCCCATTATAATCAGCCCTATGGCTCTAGTCTGAGATAAAACCAAAGGTCTTATTATAATCCATGGGAGGTTTTGTTATATTGAACTCACGTTAGTTTAGAAAACAATTCATCAAAATATGTAATGGTCAAAATAGAAAAAATCACAAGAGGACAGATCACCATATCTTACAAAGGTCAGTATTACAATATCTTAGGCGAGGGTCTTTTACTAACTGAGGGAAA
>CALFOY010000115.1 GCA_937919265.1 uncultured Capnocytophaga sp.
GAGATGTGTATAAGAGACAGTGTTAAAATAATATTTTTAAGATAAAATTTTAATTAATTTAATATATTTTCTTCGAATTAAATCAATTTATACCCTATACCATAAACTGCCTGAAAATCTATTTCAGCTTGCATATTTTTAAGTTTTTTTCGAAGATTTTTTATTTGTGAATAAATAAAATCTAAACTATCCACTTGGTCTGCATCATCTCCCCAAACCGCTTCTGCAAGAGTTGTTTTTTGTATCAATTTTTCTGGACGAATCATAAAATAATATAATAAATCATATTCTTTTCTATTTATATGCATAGGATGCCCAGCTACAACAACTTGTCTTTTTTCAGGATATAATTGAACATTTTTAAACGTAATAACTTCTTCTCCTTGTTGGTTTTTTCTCCGAATTATTGACTTTACTCTTGCTAATAATTCTGCTAAATGAAAAGGTTTAGATAAATAATCATCGGCACCTTTTTCTAAGCCTAAGACTTTATCTTCTACTGAGTCTTTTGCTGAAATGATAATGACAGAATTATTTTTTTTCATAGCTTTGAGTTCATCTAAAAGCTGCATTCCGTTTCCTTTGGGTAACATAATATCTAACAAAATACAATCATAGTCATAATCTGCTATTTTGTTAAGTGCTGAAGTATAATCAGTTGCTGTTTCTACCAAAAACTTTTCTTTTTCAAGAAAAATTTGTAGTGTATTTCGTAATTCTTTTTCATCTTCTATTATTAGAATTTTCATTTTTATTGGTTTTATATTTTAAGAAAAAAAGCACATTGGCGTAATGTGCTTTTTGTATTTTACTAATTATCAATAGATTAATTACCTACTTCACTTATGAATTTAATTCTATACAAGCGTAACTCATCATCTTCATAATCTCCATTAAACTCTTTGGAAGCTAATGATATTTTATCACTTTCAGCTTCAAGGAAATATTCGTGTAGCTCTTCTTGTTGTTCTTCATCAAGAATTTCATCTATCCAATAATCAATTTTCAATTTTGTTCCACTATATACAATCTGCTCTAACTCTTTAAGAAAATCATTCATATTCAATCCTTTAGCTTTTGCTATATCAGGTAGAGGCAATTTTTTATCTACATTTTGAATAATAAACAATTTTAAAGCAGAATTTGTTCCTGTAGTTTTTACAACTAAATCTTCTGGACGGATAATATCGTTTTCTTCTACATATTTGGCTATCAACTCAATAAACTCTTGACCATATTTTTTAGCCTTGCCCTCTCCTACTCCAAAAACATTGGTAAGCTCAGGTATTGTTATAGGATATTTAAGCGACATATCTTCCAATGAAGCATCTTGAAAAACCACAAAAGGAGGTACGCCTCGGTCTTTAGCTACCTTTTTACGAAGTTCTCTGAGGAGTTTCAAAAGAGTTTCATCCATCAAAGAAGTTGTATTTTTAACAGGTTCTTCTGGGTCATCTTCAAAATTATGGTCTTCTGTCATCATAAATGAAGTTGGTTTTTTAAGAAACTCTTTACCTTTTTCTGTCAAAAACATTACTCCATAAGTTTCTATATCCTTACGAATAAGCCCATTAACCATTACTTGCCTCAAAAGAGCCATCCAAAAACGTCCGTCAAACTCGTTTCCACAACCGAAATAATCTTGTTCGTCAAAACGATTAGATTTTATCATTGCCGAAACCTTACCTATTAATATATTAATAATTTCTTTCCCTTTAAGTTTTTGGCGAGTTTTCTCTATAACATTAAGGAGTTTAATTACTTCATTTTTAGCTTCTTTCTTCTCTTTTGGATAACGCATATTATCATCCATATTAGCTCCTTCCCCATTAATTTCATCGAATTCTTCTCCAAAATAATGTAAAATAAATTTTCTACGAGAACTTGATGTTTCTGCATATGCAACCATATCTTGTAAAAGTGCCTGCCCTATTTCTTGCTCTGCGATAGGCTTACCTACCATAAATTTTTCGAGCTTCTCGATATCTTTATAACAATAAAAAGCTAAGCAATAGCCTTCACCTCCATCACGACCTGCACGACCTGTTTCTTGGTAATAGCTCTCTATACTTTTAGGAATATCGTGGTGGATAACAAAACGTACATCTGGTTTATCTATTCCCATTCCAAATGCGATAGTTGCCACTACAACATCTACTTCTTCCATCAAGAACATATCTTGGTG
Organism: uncultured Capnocytophaga sp.; assembly: GCA_937919265.1. Lineage (GTDB taxonomy): Bacteria > Bacteroidota > Bacteroidia > Flavobacteriales > Flavobacteriaceae > Capnocytophaga. Next base: position 2,186 of record CALFOY010000115.1, read on the forward strand.
TTTTGCTCTTGTTTTGGCATCAAGCCCAGCGTGATAAGGAACAGCTGTAATACCATTTACTTGTAGTGTTTGGGCTAATTCTTCAACTTTTTTACGACTTAAACAGTAGATAATTCCTGATTTTCCTACATTTTGTTTTACAAAACGGATAATATCAGCATCTACATTTTTTGTTTTTGGTCGTACCTCATAGTATAAATTAGGTCTATTGAAAGAGGATTTAAAAACATTTGCTTCTGGTACACCTAAGTTTTTTAAAATATCTTCCTGTACTTTGGTGGTAGCCGTAGCTGTAAGCGCTATTATAGGAATATTTTCTGCTAATCTATCTATAATTAGTTTTATATTTCGATACTCTGGACGAAAATCGTGTCCCCATTCGGAAATACAATGTGCTTCATCAACAGCTACAAAAGATATTTTTACTTCTTTAAGAAAAGAAATATACTCATCTTTGGTTAAAGACTCAGGAGCTACATATAAAAGTTTTGTATCTCCATTACGAATATCTTCCATTACAGTACGAATTTCTCCTTTGGTTAAAGAAGAGTTAAGTACATGAGCTACTTTATCCGTTCCGGAAATACCACGTATAACATCTACCTGGTTTTTCATCAAGGCTATCAAAGGTGAAATAATAATCGCTGTTCCTTCTTTTACTAAAGCAGGAAGCTGATAACATAACGACTTTCCCCCACCCGTAGGCATAATTACAAATGTATGCTGATTATTCATTATACTTGTAATGATTTCCTCTTGTCGTCCTTTAAAAGTATCGAACCCAAAAATATTTTTTAACGCTTTTTGTAATTCATTTTTTATTGTACTCATAATTGTAATATGTAGTATTTTTATTACTTTTGCAGTATAAAAGTACGACTATTTTTTTAATTAGCAAATTTAATATCAAAAATTTTGGAAAATTTTAAACAAATCATTGATTTTGCCCGCAAAACCATTGAAATTGAGGTTGATTCGTTAAATAAATTAACAGATTTTATAAACGAAGATTTCGTAAAAAGTGTTCAAACTATTCTGAATTCTAAAGGAAGAGTAGTTATTACAGGCATCGGGAAGAGCGCAATTATTGCTCAAAAAATAGTAGCAACTATGAATTCAACAGGAACTCCATCTATTTTTATGCACGCCGCTGATGCTATTCATGGAGATTTAGGTATTATACAAAAAGATGATGTTGTTATTTGTATTTCAAAAAGTGGTAATACTCCTGAGATTAAAGTTCTTATTCCGTTATTAAAACGTGAAGGAAATCCGCTCATAGCCATCACTGCTAATAAAGATTCTTTTTTAGGATTACAGTCTGATTTTATTTTATTAGCTTATACCAAAGAAGAAGCTTGCCCTAACAACCTTGCCCCTACCACAAGTACAACTGCTCAGCTCGTTCTTGGTGATGCTCTTGCTGTAAGCCTTATGCAAATGAAGCAATTTGGCAGTAAAGACTTTGCTAAATATCACCCTGGGGGAGCTTTAGGAAAAAAATTATACCTTACCGTTGGTGATGCAATTGCTAAAAATGAAGTGCCAAAAGTATCTCCTGAAACAGATATAAAACAAGTTATTATTGAAATTTCTCAAAAAATGTTAGGCGTTACTGCGGTTATTGATGGAGAAAAAATAGTTGGCGTTATTACAGATGGAGATATTAGACGAATGTTAAATAAATTTGATAACATACAAGGTCTAAAAGCAAAAGACATTATGTCTATCAACCCTAAAACTATTAACTATCAAACACTTGCGGTTGACGCCTTAGATTTTATGCAAAATCATAAAATAACTCAATTACTTGTTACCAAAGATAATATATATATAGGTATAATTC
>CALFOY010000116.1 GCA_937919265.1 uncultured Capnocytophaga sp.
AATAGTAATTTTGCACCTAATATTTAAAATATTTATTAATTAACAAACTAAAAAACTAACAATGAATAAAAAAATTATTACTTTAAATTGTTTATTAATCTTCAACCTTTGTAGTGTATTTGCACAAAATAATATACCAACTACTCCGCAAGAACCCAGAAATGCAGTTATACAAGAAGACAAGTCTATACGCGGACAATTTGATGAATTATTAGAAAAGTCTAATAACTATGAACAATTTAAAGTTGTACCCAAAGTAAAACTAAATGCTTTGAAAAATAGTGTTTTGGATACTTTATTAGCTAATAAAAATATAGTTATTGAAAAATCTAAAACCATAGAAGATAACCAAACTAAAATACAAGAGCTAGAAACACATATAAAAACATTACAAACAGACCTTACTAATACTGAGAATAAAAAAGATAGTATTGATTTCTTCGGATTACTTCTAAGTAAAGGTTTATACTCTTCTATTGTTTGGGGAATTATCGTTGCTTTGGGTGCTTTACTCTCTGTTTTTATATTCAAGTTTAGCCAATCGAATATTATAACAAAAAATGCTCGTAAAAGTTTAGAAGAAATACAAGCTGAGTATGAGGAATATAGAGCAAAATCAATAGAAAGAGAGCAAAAAGTACGTCGTCAATTACAAGATGAAATCAATAAAAACAAGAACAACTAATGCGAATTGATATTATTGCTGCAGTTCCTGAGATAATGAAAAGTCCTTTTGAGGCTTCTATACTCAAAAGAGCAATTGAAAAGAACTTAGTAGAGGTACATTTTCACGATTTACGTACATACGGGTTAGGTAACTATAAGCAAATAGATGATTATCAATTTGGAGGAGGTGCGGGAATGGTTTTGATGATAGAGCCAATAGATAATTGTATCTCAAAACTAAAATCTGAAAGAAATTATGATGAAATCATCTATATGACACCCGATGGACAAACCCTAACACAAGGTATAGCCAATCATTTATCATTGGCTGAGAATATAATCATACTTTGTGGGCATTATAAAGGGGTAGATCAGCGCGTGAGAGACCATTTTATAACTCGTGAAATATCTATAGGAGACTATGTGCTATCTGGCGGTGAACTGGGAGCGGCTGTGCTTTGTGATGCAATTATTCGACTAATACCTAATGTATTAACAGATGAAACATCTGCACTTACAGACTCTTTTCAAGACAATTTATTAGCCCCTCCTGTATATACACGCCCTGCGAACTATAAAGGTTGGGAAGTACCAGAAATATTATTGAGTGGCAATACACCTCTTATAGAAAAATGGAGAGAAGATAAATCTTTTGAACATACAAAAAATAGAAGACCAGATTTATTAAACGATTAGAAACTAAAAAAATAGATTAAAATATTAATTACGAATTAAAATTAATTACCAATGAAAAAAATTATTACACTTTCTTTATTAGGAGTATTCTCGCAAGTATCTGCGCAGGATAATCTTATCAATGCTGTATCGGGCAACAGAGGTATGATGACCGATAAAGTATATCAATTTACTGATATTATCAACTTAGAATCTACTGGAGTAAAAAACCAAGGTAAAAGCGGTACTTGTTGGAGCTATGCTATGTCTTCATTCTTAGAATCTGAGATGGCTAAAAACAAAAAACAACCTGTAGATTTAGCTGAAATTTTCATCGCTCGTCACTCTTACTTTGATAAAGCTGTGAATTATGTACGTATGCACGGAAATGTAGAATGGGGAGATGGCGGACAGCTACACGATGTAACTAATGCATACAAAAAATATGGTATCGTTCCTCAATACGTTTATACAGGTTTATTGAATGGTGCTACAATGAACAACTTCGAGGAGATGCAGAAAGAGCTAAAACCTTATCTTGATGAACTTATCAAAATGAAAAGACTTCCTGATAATTGGAGAGATGAATTTAATGCAAAATTAGATAAGTATTTAGGAGTAGTTCCAGAAACTTTCATATATAATGGCGTACAATATACTCCAAAATCTTTCGCAGAACAAGTTGTAGGCTTAGACAAAGAGAATTATGTAGAAATGGTATCGTATGAAGACCAACCTAAATACAAAAATGTATTCGTTGCAGTGCCAGACAATTGGAGCTTTGATTATGCATTTAATATAAATATGGATGACTTTATCACAGTTATTGATCACGCTCTGAAAAAAGGATATACCGTAGGCTGGGCTACTGACGTTTCTGAAAAATATTTCAGTTGGTATAACGGACTAGCTTTTGTTCCTGAAAAATCTTTCGAGCAAATGACTCCAGAAGAACAAAAAACCAGATTTGACGTATATTGGGAAGAGAAAGTTATCACCCCTGAAGAAAGACAAAAAGCTTTTGATAACTATGAAACTACTGATGACCACGGTATGCACATTATCGGACTTGTAAAAGACCAAAAAGGCAGAGAATATTACATTGTTAAAAACTCTTGGGGTATCAACAACACCAGAAAAGGATATTTATATGTTACCAAAAACTTTGTAAAATATAAAACTACATCTATTTTAGTGAATCAAAAAGCATTACCTAAAAATATTCTAAAAGCTTATAAAAAAGCTAAATAATAAAAATTAATGATAACAAGATAATCATAGTTTGTTTTATTTTAAATATTTTTTACTTGGGAGATTTATTATTTTATAATAATATATTCTTCCAAGTATTTTTTATAATATCATTTCATACCATTTACGGTGGCTATAAAGGTGAAAATAAAACATATAAAACTATTGATGAAATGAAAATATTTATTACTTTTGCAGTAAATTAAATTATTTTATGAAAAAAATATTAGGATTAAGCCTCTTCTGTATTCATCTTTTCGGTTATAGCCAAGAGTTTTATATAGACGGAAATACCACTTCCCCTTACAAAGGAAAATTATATTTATTCTATAATAACAAGATAGATAGCACAACGATAGATAACGGAAACTTTTCATTTCAAGGAAAAATTGATTACCCCACTAAAGCAAATATATCTACTAAAAAAGATAATAAAGAAACCGGATTCTTTATGCTTGAGCCTAGCTCTCTTTCTGTTGAAATAGCTATTGAAAACAATCGTAAAGTATATTTTAAGGGAATTTCAGGAAGTGAATCGGTAAAAAATATCAAAGAATTCCTGATGTTTAAGAATAAACATTATCAATCTCCTAACTTAAGCAATCTACTTTTTGATAAACTGAAAGTATTATTCCATAAGTCTCCAAAAAGCCAATTCAATGGAATGCTTTTGTCTGAAACAATGGCAGATAGAAATATAACTTTAGAACAATCCAAATCGTTATTTAAACTCATAGACAAAACTACACAAGACCCCGAAGACCTTGCAGAAATAAATAACCTATTTGAGAGTATGAGTAAAACACAAATAGGAGCTATTTTCCCAGATATAGAATTTCAAGGTATTAATGGAATTGAAAAATTATACGACCACAGGAAGAAATTTACTCTTGTAGCTTTTTCATCCACCGATTGTGTAAATTGTATAGAGCTTGACCGAAAAATGGCTGCCGTTTATAAAGATTTCAAATCCAAAGGACTTTCTATATATGAAGTTTATTTAGATGATAATTCTTCCACTTGGAAAGAATATATACATAAAGAAGGTATAGGTTGGACTACCACCATTGCTCACAAGAAGAAAAATGATGCTACAATTAAGTCTTTGGGGATAACTATAATTCCCTCAAACTTTTTATTAGATGCTAGCGGGAAAATAATAGGTATCAATGTAACTCCAAATAACGTAGCAAAAAAAATTCAAGAGTATAAAAAATAATATTATCAATATGAATCAAGAAATTGTACAATACATCGGTTATTTAGCCTCAGTTTTCATAATTTTGAGTTTTATAGTTAAAGATATACAAAAACTCCGAATCATAAACCTTATAGGTTGTATTTGTTTTGTCATTTATGGAGTTTTAAGTGTAGAAAAACTTTGGCCTGTTATCATTCCTAATGCTATTATTTGCATTGTGCAAGTACTGTCTCTTATACA
>CALFOY010000117.1 GCA_937919265.1 uncultured Capnocytophaga sp.
ATTTTGGTAAATACTTTTGGTCATCAAGACCCTATATTAGTATCTACCAAAGCTACAGCGTTCGCTACTCCTGTATTGAACGATAGTAAACGTAAACTTATCATCAAAACAAAGTTCTAAAATGACAGTGCAAGCGTATATTGATGAAAAACTTAAACTCTGGAATGTAGAATACCCCACAACTCTACTCATAGCAGAAATGCAACGGGTAGGTTTGGGGCTTTCTGATGAGTTCAACGAGGAGAACGAGAGAAAAACCAAGTTGCTTTTCTATAATCTCATTCCTGAACTCTTATTGCGCCCAGTGTCCTTTTCTGAAGGTGGTTTATCTTTTTCTTACGACAAATCAGCTATTACCTCATTTTACAATTTGCTTTGTAAGCAGTTAGGTAGGGTCAATTTGTTAGAGGAAAAAGCCACTGTAAGAGATATTACCCACTTATTCTAAAATACTGCAAGGAAATGAAAATATACCCATACCTATTAAAGGTAAAAGTATCGCAAGAGCCTACTATCAATGATGATGGTATACCTACCTATCCAAGCGACCCTATTGAGTGGAAAGAAATAGGTATTTGCCGTGATGAGATAGCAGGAGCGGGGCAAAAGATAAGCAAAGTAGACGGACAAATATTTGAATGTACTGCTACTATCTATGCTCCTAAAGATACACCCAAAATAGAAGCGGGTACAACCTTGCAAGTAGTAGATACAGAGGGGAATATTCGCCTCGAAAAGCAGGTAATACGATTTTCAAGAGATTATTTCCATTGCCGTATATTCGTATGATAACACCACAATTTAACTCGAATGATATAGAACGTATATTGCGTGAGAAAATAGAAAAATATCACCAAAAAGTAATACGTATCCTTCGTATTGTAGGAGAAAAGTGTATCAATGAAGCTCGTGAATATGGAAGCTATCAAGACCAAACAGGTAACCTCCGTTCATCCATTGGGTACATTGTCTTGAAAGACGGCAAACCTATTGAAAAGGGAGGGTTTGCCCCTACTGAAAGAGGAACAAAGAAAGGAAAAGACGGACAAAAAGAGGGCGAAACGTTTATCAATAAAGTAATATCTCAATATCCAAAAGGTTTTGTATTGGTAGTAGTAGCAGGAATGAAGTATGCAAGCTATGTAGAAGCTCGTAATTACAATGTACTTTCATCAGCTGAATTATTAGCCGAAAAAGAAGTTCCAAAACTCCTAAAAGCATTATCGTAATGGAAAAAA
>CALFOY010000118.1 GCA_937919265.1 uncultured Capnocytophaga sp.
CTATCCTCTTCGTCGGCAGCGTCAGATGTGTATAAGAGACAGGTTATTTATATTGATACATATGGAAATGTTGTTTCAAATATTACGAAAAGTATTATAGAAAAAAATGCTAATAACAGACGTTTTGATATTCATTTTCGTTATATTTCATTAAAAAATAAAAGTTTAGACGATATTTATTGTCAATATAATGAAATCGAAGAAAAAAATAAAAAATATGGAAATTACTTTGACGGAAATGAAATATTGATTTTCAACAACTTACAACATTTAGAACTTGCTATTTATCGTAGTAACCCTCAATCTGTAGGAAGTTCTTCCACCTTACATGGAATAAATTATAGAGATAAAGTTAGCATTAGTTTTATAGATAATTGATTTTCAATATAATAATGTAATCGTTACTCAAAAGAAGCCATTATTGGAAAATGGTCCGAATAACGAATATCTGAAAAAGCCCTATGTCCTGTTATCTGAAATGATTTATCTATAAAAATATAATCAATCCTAAAAGGAAAATACTTGAAATCATAAGTTTTTCCAAATCCTGAACCTGCTTCTTGAAAGCTATCTATCAAGTTGTTAGATGAAATTTTTTGATATAAATAAGAGAATGCCGTATTATTAAAATCTCCACAAACTATTTTTTTATAAGGACATTTTTTAAAATTTTCTTCCAAAATTTCTACTTGCTCTTGTTGCCTAGAAAAACGGCTACTAATATTAGAAAAAAATCTCTTAGTATGAATATCTGAAAAATGATCATCATCTAAATGAAGAGACTCAAAATGAACACTATACAATCGAATTGTATCTTTATTTATAACAATATCTGCAAAAACGCCATTATTACCTGTTTCAGGAAAATTAAGAGACCCACTACTTATAATTGGATAATCACTGAGAATAGCTTGCCCTATTTTATCTGAATTTTTTTTATAAATAATTCGTTTATATTTATAAAAATCAAAGCTATTAACTTCTTTTTTATAAAATTCTTGTAAAGCTATAATTTTAGGATGTTTTTCTTTTATAAAATCAATAATATTTTGTCTTATTTTTTTATCTGGATTCCAATTATAATGATTGAATATACGAACATTAAATGTCATTATACTTATCTGATTATCAATCACTTCACTTTCTCCTCTCCATTGAAAAAATCGATGAATAAAAGGTAACCCTACTAAAATTATTACAGCAGAAAATAAAACATTTTTCTTTTTCATAAATAGCCAAAGTAATATAAATAAAACATTGACTATAAGCAATATAGGTGTAAATATACTCAGAAAAGATATTGGAGAAAACCGTGGAGGAATAAATGGTAAGAGATAAGTAAAAAATAGTAGTACTCCTAAAATTATATTAAGAGTAAAAATTATTTTACCAAAAATATTAATATTTCTCCACATATACATTATTTATAAACTCAAAATTAATATTTTTTTTTGTATTAGAAATAAATTTTAGTTTTATTTAAGAAAAAATCCGTGAGAAAATCCCACGGACTTTTAAATATAAAAATTAAACAAACATTATTTATTGCCCTAAAACATATGCAAAAATAAGAGGAGCTACAATTGTAGCATCTGATTCTACAATATATTTAGGTGTGTTAATATCCAATTTACCCCAAGTAATTTTCTCATTAGGTACAGCACCAGAATAAGAACCATAACTTGTTGTTGAATCTGAAATTTGGCAGAAATAAGACCAGAACGGAACTCCTTCCCACTCCAAATCTTGATACATCATAGGTACTACACAAATAGGGAAATCTCCTGCTATACCTCCTCCTATTTGGAAGAAACCAACTCCTTTTCCTGCTGAGTTAGCTCTATACCATTCTGTCAAATATATCATATATTCTATTCCTGTCTTAACAGTAGAAGCTTTTAAATTTCCTTTAATTACATTTGCTGCAAAAATATTTCCTGTTGTTGAGTCTTCCCAACCTGGGCAAATAATAGGTAAATTTCTTTCTGCAGCTGCTATGATCCAAGAATTTTTTGGATCAATTTCATAATATTGTTCTAGAACACCTGAATTTACTACTTGATATAAATACTCGTGAGGAAAATAACGCTCTCCTTTGCTTTCAGCTCTATGCCAAACTTCCTCTAAGTGTTTTTGTAATCTACGGAAAGCCTCTTCTTCTGGGATGCAAGTATCTGTTACTCTATTATAATGATTTTCAAGAAGTTCCCACTCATCTTGTGGAGTAAGATCTCGATAATGAGGTACTCTTTTATAGTGAGAGTGAGCTACAAGATTCATTACATCTTCTTCCAAATTTGCTCCTGTACAAGAGATAATATCCACTTTTCCTTGGCGAATCATCTCTGCAAGTGAAATACCAAGTTCTGCTGTACTCATAGCACCAGCCAAGGCTACTAACATTTTTCCGCCTTCAAGTAAGTGTGTTTCATAACCTTTTGCTGCATCAACCAAAGCTGCTGCATTGAAATGCAAATAATTTTTTTCTATAAATTGTGAAATAGGTCCTTTACTCATTTTATTTTTATCTTTTTTAGAGTTGCAAATATACAAAATTTTCTTAATCTACTAAGAAAGATAAATAATTTATTTTCTTTTTATAATAATTCATTTATCTCCTTAAATATTTCCATTGTTTTATTTTCAATATATGTTGCTCCAGCAAAAATATCCACAACATTTGTAAAATATTGATTATTAATATTATTTATATAATCACTTACAATAAAATCTATTTCAGAACCTATTATAAAAGGTAAATATTTAAGATTTTTATTATCTAATTCTATTATAAAATAAATTTGTAAAGTATTGTTATACAGTTTTTTAGTCAAAACTGAAAAAAAACCTCGTATTGCTCGAATCAACGCTATTGATTCTAATGAATTTTCTTCGAAAAAAGTATTATTCAATTTTAAATAAAGATTATTTTTTGTACTCTCAACTATTTCTTTTAGATAAAAAATAATTTCTTTATATGATGTAAAAGAATCTAATAAATATATTTCTTTTTCTATATTTTGCTGAATATCAGATTTTTTTATAAAATTTACTTTTTCTCTAAAAACTAAATTTCCTCTTACAAATGGAGGAAACCCGATAGAATCATTACATATAAAACTCTTATTTTCAGCAATTTGCAATAATTCTATATTTTCATAATTCAGTTTCATATAATATATCTAATGTTTTTGGAGAAATAGGTTCTATTAGTGTTTTTATTCGATTTTTTACATTCGTTTTTTCTTCATAAAATTGAAATATACTTTTTCTTTTTTGATGTTTTTCCTTTATTTTTTTCTGTATAATATGTTTTTTCAACAAAGACAAATACCCTCCTCCTTTTTGAATATCTTTCCAAAGTAAAAGAGATTTTTGTGCTATCTGTTTGGTTATATGTTTTAAAAACAAACTATTCGTTATCTCTTTTTTATTAAAATCTTTTAAAATATTTAAAATTTCTACTTGATTCATTTCATAAAATACAGATTCTGATGTTATTACATAATCTGAATGACCTAAAACAGCACTCTGCAATGCCCATTGATACTTTATCCAATTAAGTTCTTTTTGAGATATTCTATTCGAAAAATAATATTCTGAAGGCTGTGTAAATATCTGTAAATCAATATTTTTATATTTTTTAAAAATACTACTAAATACCCAACGAATAGCCACTAATTTTGCTAAATCAAAAGATAAATTAGGTTGCTGTCCTACCAAAGCATAAACTTTTACAATATGAGGCTCAAGCAATTCAATTTCAGATAAATAATCACTCAAAATAGAAAATAGATAAGCTACCTGTTGTACATTAATTGCCCCTGCATCTGCAAAAACTTTTGTATTGATTAGCAATACTTTAGATTGTTTAAAAAGTGCTTTCCAAAGAGTAAAATCTTCTATTTTATTTTTATAAAAATTTCCTGTTTGAGTAAGTTTTGATATCGGGTCAAAAAGAAATGTAAACTTATCAAAATCAAGTATTTTGATATTATTTACAAAAAAATCCAACCATACATAATATGTTTTATTTAATGGTAAAAACTCTATATTCTTTAATTCCTCTTCTGAGGATATTTTTAGGATAAAAATATCATTCTCAGAGAACTGCTTTACTTTCGTATCGAAATCTTTTTCTATAAAAATAACTTCTTGTGTTTGTTTTGGGCAAGAAAAATGCGGAATTGTATCTGTTTGTTCCAAATACAATTGTTGTACAAAAATCTCTTCTAATAAAGCCTCTTCGGGTTGAAGGTTATAAGGTTTTCCTTGAAGCAGAAAATTAATTTTTTGCTTTATTTCTTGTTCTGAAATCAAAGGAAAATCTTTAAAAAAATCCGTTTCTTGCATTTTTTATTCAATAAAAACTCTTTATTTATCTTCTTTTTCTAAAACTTGTTTATAAACTTTCTGTAAATGATCAAATACATTATCATCTGTGAATTTTTGAGCAAAAATATAACCTTTTTCACTCATTTCCTCTCTCATTTTAGGGTTTTCAAGTAGTTTTTCTATATTATTTTGTATTTGTTGTGCTGCATTTTTATTCGGATTTATATAAATAGAGCTTTCACCACCGGCTTCTTGAAAACAACTTCCTTGTGAAGATATAACAGGAACCTTCGAAAATAAAGCTTCAATTATTGGAATTCCGAAACCTTCAAACACTGATGGGTAACAAAATATTGTTGATAATTGATAAATAACCGCCAATTCTTCCATTGACACGCCCGAAAGTACTCTTACTTTATGCTCAATATGGTTTTCTCTACAAAATTCTTCTATTTTTTGATAATATTTTGTCTTTTTACCTATTAGAATAAGAGTTGTGTCTATATTTTTTATCGCTTTAACTATTTCGAGTGCATTTTTACGTTCTTCAATTGCTCCTACATTAAGAATAAATTGGTCTGGAAGCTGAAATTTTTGTTTTACTTCCTTTTTTTCTTGTTCTGTATAAGTTTGTTTGAACGCTTTATGGCAACCTTGATATACTACAGATATTTTATGAGCTGGTATTTTTAAATATTGTACTATATCTTGTTTTGTTTGTTCGCTTATAGCTATAATATGGTGTGACTTTTTTGCTGCATAGCTGAACTTTGCCTTATGGATTTTCCTATCAAAAAAAGAATACCACTGCGGAAAGCGTAAGAATATAAGGTCGTGAATGGTTACAACCGTCTTTGTATGTTTATGAATCCCGATAGGTATTTCACCAGAAAGCCCGTGATAAATATCTAAGCGTTGTTGTTTTGCCAAAGAAGATATACTAAAAAGTCTCCACAATGCTTTTAACTTTTTACCCAGAAAAGAAGTTGGTATTATCTCCTTTGTGTGAGCGGTAGGCTTAATGACTTGCTTTTTACTCTTCTTTGGGTTGAATAGGACCAACTCATTATCTGTTTTTTCTTGCAAAATTCTTATTAAGTCTCGGCTATAATTTCCTAAGCCTCGAAAATTATGAAAGGCTCTCTTGGCATCAAATCCTATCTTCATACCTACTATTTTTTTATTCTGTTGGCAAAAATATTTCAGCTAACATACATCTTGCACTTCCTCCTCCACAGGTTTCTATGGTTTCTAAATTGGTATGAAGTATCTCACAATGTTTTTGTATAGCTACTTTTTGTGTCTCGGATAATGATTGATAAGCATCATCACTCATTACTAAATAATTTTTATCTACTCCTTTTAGCTCAAGCATATTTCCTGCAAAATGATGCATTTGTTCAGTAGTGATAGTTATCAACTCTTTCTTATCTTCTTTAAGATGTTGTATCACATTCTTCCGTTCGGTCTTATCCTGAATAACATCAAGGCAGATGATTGCAAAACTTTCGCCTAGCGCCATCATCACATTGGTATGATATATAAGCTCTGCACGCCCATTTACTTGCTGATAAGCTTTGAAAATAACTGGTGTATATTCAAAATCTTCACAAAACTCTATGAAAAGCTCTTCTTCGGCACGTGGAGAAAGCGCACAATAGGCTTTTCTATTTACTCTATCGAGTACCATAGCCCCTGTACCTTCAAGAAATAGTCCTTCTGCCTCTGCGGAGGTGTAGTCATATACATTTTCGATTTGAAAACCTTTTTCTTCAAGGAGGTCAAGAATATCTTCACGTCGTTCACGTCTTCTATTTTCGGCAAACATAGGGTAGATAGCTACATTTCCGTTTTGGTGGAACGTAATCCAGTTGTTTGGAAAGATAGAATCTGGGGTATTTTGTTCAAAAATATCATCTACAACAATCACATTGACACCTATAGAGCGTAACTTTTGTACAAAATCATCAAACTCTTGTTGTGCTTTACGATTGATTTCTTCATTTTTTAAGTTTATTTCCTCTTGAAAATAGTTATTTACTGCTGTTTCTTCATTCATTCGGAAACGTACAGGGCGTATCATTAGTACGCTATTTGTAATTTGTCTTTTCATTGGCTTATGCTATTTCAATACAAAATAAAAAGTGAAATATATAAGCTATTTTTCACTTTTTATTTTATGCTTTGGTATTTTATATTTTAAGTTCGGTTTAGTATTTTACTAATTATATATTCATCTTTTTTAGTATTCCCGTTATATACTATTTTACCTGCTTCGGCTACCTCACTAATGTATTTATATAAATTACTATATAGAGGCTTTTTATCAGCTGTATTAAGTTTATTTTTATTTATCAATACATTTTGTTTGGTGTTCAAGGCTTCCATTTCGGCAACAGTAGGGGTTATACTACTTAAGAAATCATCTGGCATATCAGCAAGCTCTGTAGCTATATTTTGTATATATGGTAATACTTCTCTCAGTTCTTTGGTTGCTCCTTCTATATTTCTGGAACGCAATTGTTTATATATACTTGCTAATGTAGGTACTTCTTTCTTTGCTCTCTTAGCATAGCTTTTTAGTAGCGTTATCTTATGAGACAATTCATCAGCTTTTTTGTATAGACTTTGTGTTGTTTGTTTTTGTTCTACTCTACTAAATGTTGTTGAAGAAAACTCTCGTACTTGTGCAATAGCATTCTTAAATCCTGAAAGATAATCTTTATTTATTGTTTTATAAATTGCTGTAAAATCAGCTAAATCTCGTTCTAAACTCGCTACCATAAAGTCTGCTATAGTAACATAATTTTCTTGTTTTAGTTTTTTCTGCGCCATATAATTTAAAATTAATTAGAGTTATTTATTTTTTTTACTTACTTTTAAGGATAAAGACAATGTTTTTCACCATATTTATCCTATTTTTTATATTTTTCTTTTATATTTTTATTTCCTTTTCTCCTTTTTATTGAATATTTTTCATTTTATACTCCATTTTTCATCTATTATAATAAAAATAGATTTCATTTTACACTCTTATTTCTATACTCAAAAGGAGAATTATAATACTTCACTTATTCTTTCATCAACTGCAATAGGGAAATTTTCAACTTCACGTATTTACCATTTCACTTTAATAGTTATTTTTTGAATTTCATTTATATTTTCATTCATTTTAGTAGATAAATTACCTACTTCACCTCTTTAACACTCTACTTAAACAACTATTTTTTTAACTTTACCTATTATTTACCTCAATAAAATAGATAAAAACCCTATTTTATATTAATTTTTATCTATTTTTTACTCTCTAATAAGCGGTAAAGTAGAACATCTTAGGAGTCCCTCTTGTTTAGAAATTTCTGCATAAGGAATTTCTTCTACTACAAATCCGTTTTCTCTTAGCCAATTATTTAACCTTTTGAAATTTCTTTCTGATACAACCACATTAGGAGCAATAGAGAAAACATTACTAAACATTTCATACATTTCATCCCTCTCGATATGGAATAAATTCTGTTTTCCGAAAAGATTTACTAAATATTGGTAGTCTTCTTCATTACGGAAACCTCCTTTATATATGATACCCTTATCCTTTCCAACAGGTTGGAAGCAACAATCTAAATGCAAGGCGTTATCTCTTGGTTCGGTTTTAGACTTCACTAAGTCAAATTCTTTAATTATCTTATTCGGGAAAAGACTTTTTATGAATTCTACGCCTTTCATATTAGTACGTGCTGTTATTTGCTCTTTATAATCATCTGCTTTATAAGTACCTATAAAGATATGGTCATTCCAAGGCATTACATCTCCTCCTTCTATATGTACTTCTGCTGGAGGAATAATTACTTTTTCTTTTGGTATTTGTGAAATAATATATTCAATGGCTTGGTATTCATCTTCTCTATCAGGTAATATATTTGCCTTGATGAATTTATCTTCAATAACAAATCCAATATCTCTAGCAAATATTTGATTACAGTTGGGTATAACCTGCGGTCTAAATACTTTTACGTCATATTTTTTGAAAACTTGCTCAAAAGCATCCATCTCAGCAACCATATCTGCTTCTATTGGATACGTTCCTGCCTTTATATGCTCTGCTGACTTAGGGTCATAGGCTTGTTCTAGTGTAGGAGTAGGTCCGTTACTTATTGCTGTTCCTAAAATAACAGCTTTAAGCCTATTTGTTTCGTTGGTAATATGTACTATCATTTTTTATTTTTAGGCAAATATACAACTTTTTTTAATTTTGTCAAGGCTTTATTAATCACAATTCTAAATAGAAATATAATTTTATTGTTTTTTTGGCAAAAAATTCGTAATTTGCACCAAATTTTAAAACCTTTTTTCAATGAAAAAAATACTTATAGTCTTACTCTTACTTTGTCCTTTGTTAGTTTTCTCTCAAAATAAAGTAGAACAGAAAAGATGGATAGTACAAAACTATGCTGAATCAATACTAAACACAGAAACTAAGCAACTAAATAGCCTTCGTTCTTTACTGAAAATAACTAAACGTATTCCTGAAGAAGAAGGAGGAGATGGCGTTATCGAAACTATTCTACTCTTTGTAAAAGAAAGCTTACATAACAAACCTTATCGGATTCTTACATATAACGAGGTTATAAAAGAAATAAATGACGGAAAACTACGCAGAATTGATAATATACTTCACTCTGATAAAGGAGAGACTTTCTATTTCATAAATACCAATTCAGATAAAGTTTTAGTAAAAATACCTGTTGTTGTAAATGATAATTATGAAATTATAGCTATTTCAATAGGTTTTTGTGGTGTTAGAGATTTTTGTATAAAGTATTTATCTGACAATTAAACTATTTATAAAAAAATATCGTATTCTTAATAGAATTTATTCTTCATTTTCTACTAAAAATACGATATTTTTAATTTTATACTAATAATTTCCTAAGATTACAGGAGTTTTCCCATCAGTAATAATAACTTTATTAGAAGTATTTCTAAGCATTTCGATATATTGTTGCATTAGAATTTCTTTGGTAAGCCCCGCAGATTGTATTCGATTAGTTTCTGCATCAATTTTAGCTTTTTCTAACAACATTCGAGAGGTTTCTAATTCATTTTTTACTCTATTTGCCTCTTGTATTGCTTTATTTCTTGCTTCAACAGCTTCAAGCATAGAAGCAGGAGGCTTCAGTCCAGAGGTTAATGTTGTTAAATCAAAGAATTTATTTTGAAATTCTTCTTTCAATCGTCTTTGAACAGAAAGTTCAAACTTTCCTAAGTTGTTCATAAGACTATCTGTTGTATAATTTCGAGCTTCTTCACGGTAAGCATCGGTTACTCTTTTGTTAAGTACATTTGTTTCTACATTATCAAAGAATGTTTCTGGGTCTTTGATATTATAATTTTTATAATTGAAAACTATTTCTGCCCCTTTACCACGAATAGGAGTGTATGTATATGACGGATCTACTGTAAACACCCCCGCATCTTTTGCTGTTATTTCTACAACTGCAGGGTCGCCTGCTTGTTCCCACATTGGTACTTGATATAGTTCACTTCCTGGTCCTAAAATACCTTGCGCCCCAGTTACTATCTTAAATGAATTAATTCCATTACGTCCATATTCTGTCATTAGAACTCCTTCATAGTTCGGTTCTGGTCTGTTACAAGCCATTAAAGCTATAAAAGATAAAGCTAATATTTTTTTCATAAGTATTTAGTTAAAATGTTAGTCTGTTATTTAAAATACTTTTTATAAGGAAAGATAATCAAAAGAAAAATACTTATTATTAGACCTACAAACCATAAGTAAGGATATTCACTTCTGAATAAATACATCATTCCAAATATCAAAAGGATTATCATTAGAATAAAGACTAATAGTTTAAAAATAATTTTTTGCATATTTACTCATTTTCAAATAAATTTCTTTCTATATTTTCCATTTCGATAATATCATACGCCTCTTGTATAGTAGGACAAATGGTTAGTAATTCTGAAAAATCCTCTTCTGAATATTCAGGAATAACAACTACGAAAGACATTTCTGTTTCTGAACGAAATATTTCAGAGAAGTAAGTAAGAACATCTATTTCTTCTTCTGTTATTTCGTTATTTGTTAAATCTATAATAATATTATCTTCTGAAAGGTCATTGTTTTTCAAAAAATCATTAACATTTTCAAAAGATATTTCTTCATTAGAAAATTCTAAAACTAAAATATTATTTTCTCTTTTTTGTATCATTATTGTTTAATTTTTGAAGCTAATAAATAAATAACAGCCATACGAATAGCCACTCCATTTTCTACCTGATCAAGAATTATAGAATTTTTGCCATCAGCCACCTCACTAGTTATCTCTACCCCTCTATTGATAGGACCTGGGTGCATTATTGTTATTTCTTTATCTAATTGATCAAGAAGCTGTTGTGTTACTCCATATTGTTGAACATATTCTCTGGTTGATGGGAAATAACTGATATCCAATCTTTCATTTTGTATTCGTAACATATTAGCAATATCACACCAAGCCAATGCCTTTTTTAGATTAGTTTCTACTTTTACATTTAAACTATCTATATATTTAGGAATCAAAGTTTTAGGACCACAAACCATAACTTCTGCTCCTTGCTTTTGCAAAGCGAAAATATTTGATAAAGCAACTCTTGAATGAAGAATATCGCCAACAATAACAACCTTTTTACCTGCTACTTCTCCATATTTTTCTCTAATAGAATAAGAATCTAATAAAGCCTGTGTTGGGTGTTCGTGAGCTCCATCTCCAGCATTAACTATGGTTGCATTGATATGTTGTGAAAGAAAAACGCCCGCTCCAGGATTAGGATGTCTCATTACAACCATATCTACCTTCATTGCTAAAATATTATTAACAGTATCTATGAGAGTTTCTCCCTTTTTAACAGAAGATTGCGCTGCTGAAAAATTAATAACATCTGCAGACAAACGTTTTTCTGCTAATTCAAAAGACAATCGCGTACGAGTACTATTCTCAAAAAAAAGATTAGCAATAGTTATATCTCTAAGAGATGGTACCTTTTTAATTGGGCGATTAATAACTTCTTTAAATTGGTCTGCTGTATTAAAAATTAGCTCAATATCTTGTGCTGTAAGATATTTTATTCCTAATAAATGATTAACACTTAATTGACTCATAATTATATAGTTACTATTTTTTATGTATTAAATAAACGGCATCTTCTTTATCATTTTCAGCCCAATGAACAACTACTCTTTCCTCATTGATGGCATCTACTTTCCAACCTGTATAATCTGGCTGAATAGGCAAATGCCTACTAAATCTTCTATCAATAAACACTAATAGCTCTATCTTACTAGGGCGCCCAAAAGACTGAATTGCTGTAAGTGCCGCTCGAATGCTACGCCCTGTATATAGAACATCATCAATAAATACAACTTGTTTATTTTCAACGATAAAATTAATATCTGTTGTATTAGCTACCAATGGTTTATCACTTCTTCGGAAGTCATCTCGGAAGAATGTTATATCCAATACTCCAAAATTAATATCTGATATTCCATATTTTTTGGAAAGTGTTTCAACCATTTTTTGTGCTAAAAAAGTCCCACGAGGCTGTATCCCGATAAGCACCGTTTGCTTGAAATCCATATGATTTTCAATAAGTTGACAACACAAACGATTTATAATAACCTCTATTTCCTTACTATTTAATAAAATTTTATCTCCCATCGATTGA
This sequence comes from uncultured Capnocytophaga sp., assembly GCA_937919265.1. Lineage (GTDB taxonomy): Bacteria > Bacteroidota > Bacteroidia > Flavobacteriales > Flavobacteriaceae > Capnocytophaga. Next base: position 12,058 of record CALFOY010000118.1, read on the forward strand.
ATATTTTATTCTATTGGATAAAGTTACAAAAAAAATAGAATTTAAAAATATTTTTTCATATTTTTTTCAAATTATCTACGAATTATAAAAAATTCTCTTAATTGTTCTCTTCTTATAAAAAACAAAGCAAAATCAAAAGTATCAATAATTACCGTAAAGCATTGATTATCTATAAATTTACAGAAAAAATTATAATTATTTTTATAAGGCTCTATGATAAGTAATAAAGTATCATTTTTCATTTGTTTATAAACTTTTTCTATATCAATACAAGGCGTTATTTGGTCAATAATTATAATATCCGTTTTTTCATTCTCTTTACTTTGCTTAGATTTACTATTCAAAAAAGAAATATAATTTTCATCTGAACCATAAAAAAAATGTGTTTCAAACTGAAAATAATGATATAATTTATTCAAAAAAAGGACTTTTTCTTTAGATATTCTTATTTTTTTATCATAAAAATACTTTTTTTTTGAATAAAAACATTTTGTTACTATATTATAAACAAAAGGAGAATGTACTCCGTGTTGATTTGTTGATTTCCATAAAAAATTACAATACTTTCTTAATAAAAACCAAAAACTCATTCTACTTTTTCTTTTAAAATTAACTCTTTTTCTATTTTATCTATTTCGTCTTCTTTTTTCATACCTTTAATAGGTGTAAGAGGGATATTATTTTCTTCCTCAGAAAAAATATCATCTTTTGTTAAAATTTTTTCTTTTTCTCTCCATAAAAAATTAGGAAAAAGCCTCTCATTTTTATCTAATTTATCTTCAGGATAAATACTTCCATCTATATCAGTATAAAATACTATTTGCTCTATTTGTTGATTTTGGTCAAAGTCAATACCTATTCTACTACATTTAGATTTATTTATACCTACCAATTCATTTTGATCATTATATACATAATAAATAACCTCTGTATTTTGATACAAATTAACGTTATTTAGTTTATTATTAATAAATTTTCCTTTAAGAATTTTTCCTTTTACTTGATTATAACCATTCCCCAAAGTATCTTTTTCTATAATAAAAGCATTATTAAAAACCTTTAAAGAATCCATTTTTTCGGTTTTTATATTTGCTAAAATATGAATATTTTCGCCTGTCATTTGGCTTTGTCCGCTCCACATTATGGGTTTTCCTACAAGTTGAGTAACTCCTGTTATTTGGCTTGAATGGATAGAATCACATTTGCTTTGCATATCTTTCTTAAATATTTTAGCATTTGGATAAGCTCTTACTATCCGTTCTCCTATTTTGCCTGTTACCATTATTTTTTTTCCGTGTATATAAAGTGAATCTCCATCAACCTCACTGATTACAAGAGCTTTGCGTGTTATATACATAGAATCTTTAGCCTTATGTACTTCCCCATAATTTCCCTTTACAACAACTTTATTTATAGTATCAATTATTTTAATATGGTTAGTAGCAGAAGCAAAATTCTTAAATTTATCAAAATATAAACTGTCTCCTGTTAATATTTTATTATCATAATCTATTCGAGCATTTTCCATAAAATAGCCTTGCTCTATTTTTGTATCATAAAATCCTTTTTCACAATACGTTGTATAATCTTTTCCTTTGATTGTTGTTGCTCCAAACATATATACGTGCCCCGAAGTATGATAATAATCTAACATTGAGGAAGTTAATACAAAATCAGAATTGGTTATCTTAACATTTGTAGTAAATTTATTTTTACGAGGAATAACAAAATAACGTCCCTCCTTACTATTCAAAATATTTTCATCATCAGTAATTGTACCATAATTGGTGTAATAGGCTTCTTGAATATTTCTATCAAAGTAAAGTTCTTGAGTTTCAAGGGTCATTTTATCATTTCTTAGTTTTACATTATCCTTAGCATATGCTATCTTAGTATCCCCATTATACTCGATATAACCACTCTCCATTTTTAAAGAATCTCCTTGTTGAACAAAAACCTCCCCAAAGGCTTTTACTTGGTTAGTTTGCTGATAAAGTACCGCTATATCGCACCAAATATCTAAACCTTGATGACGAAATTGTACTTTTTTTTCATTATCAGAATTAAAAATAGTAGCTCCAGGGTACTTTACATTATCAATAGTCAATGTTCCGCCATAAACAATTTCTATTTGTTTTGAAGATTGATTTTGAGCTGATAATATTGAAAAAAAACAAAAAAAACTAAGTATAAAATATATTTTTTTCTGCATAAAAGTGAAAATTATGAAAATAAAACCTTTAATATTGTCTGAGCTTTATTTTGAGTTTCTTGCCATTCGTCTTGCGGTATTGAGTCCTTATTTATACCGCCTCCTACATACACAATAGCTTGATTATCTTTAAGTTGCATACATCTTAAATTAACAAAAATATCAAATTCATTATCTTTTTGGAAATTAAGCAAACCACAAAAACCCGTATAAAATTCACGAGAATAAGATTCATTTTTCAAAATAAACTCATATGCCTTCTCTGTAGGAAAACCGCAAACAGCAGGAGTAGGATGTAATGAATTAATAATCTGATTTACAGTAGTTTGAAGTAATATTTTTGCTGAAATTTTATTACAAAGATGCCACAAATTTCCCGCACGAAGATTATGTGTTTTGTCTACAAATAATTCTTCTGTTATAGGTTGTAATGTATTGACTATCATCTGAGTAACAATATTTTGTTCTTTTTCTTCCTTATGTGTCCAATGAGGAATTTTATTTTCTATAAATAATTGAGTACCAGCGAGAGACATTGTTTCTAAAATATTTTCATTAATTTTCACTAATGTTTCTGGGGTTGCTGCTATCCATTTTCCTATTTTAGGATGAGAAAAAACATAACTAAAAGCCGAAGGATAAAAATATATAAGTCTTTGAAAATAAAGTGATAATGATTCCTTTGGAACAGAAATTTCTATTTTTCTGGAAAGTACTACTTTCTCAAATTCATTATTTTCTATTGCTAGTATAGCTTTATTAACTAACTGAATATGAGTATTTTTTTCAAATTCATTATAAGGAATATCTTTTTCAGAAACGGTGAAATTCTCGTTTTCTATTTTTGAAGAAAAAGTATTTTCTTGCTTAATCAAAAAAGAATTATCTCCTGAAAAAGAACTAATTACAAACCCTTTTTCCTTAAAATTCTCCGCAATATACAAAGTATCATCATTTTGATGTATCAAAAAAATATCATCTGAAAACGGATATTTAAATGCCACAAAGGGAAGGTTTTGTATTTCAAGGTTTTGTATTTTATCCAAAAAAACTTTATATGAAGTCATTTTTTATTTTTTAGGAATCGTTATTGTTGTATGTTTTCCGTAAGAAATTAATTTTTGATTTTCATCAGTTATTTTTATATCCCAATGTTGAAGAGTTCTACCTTTATGCAAACATTCTGCCTTTGCAAAAACCTCTCCACCCAAAGGGACTGCGCCTGTATGATTCATATAAATATCTATCCCTCTGACCATCATTTGTTCTGGTGCGAATAATACAGCAGCCATACTCCCAACTGTTTCAGCTAAAGCTGCAGAAGCTCCACCGTGTAAAATTCCATCTGGTTGGCAAACAGCTTGACTCACAGGCATTTTTGCTATTAAATAATTCTCACCTACTTCAATAAATGAAATTTGGAAAACTTCTAATAATGTATTTTTGGAAAAAGAATTTGCTTTTTCTAAAAGTTCATTTTGTGTCAATTCCATTTTTTATTTTTTTGCAAAAATACATTTTTTATTTGGGAAAAATAATATTCATATAAAATTTTAACTTATTATAGCTATTTTCTATAAAAAATAAGGAACTCAAAAAAGAGTCCCTTATATTATAATATAAATAAAACAAAAACTTATGCTTTAACTTTGAAAGCTTTTTCTTGTGGATAATAAGCTACTTCGCCTAATTCTTCTTCTATTCTTAATAATTGATTGTATTTAGCCATACGATCAGAACGAGAAGCAGAACCTGTTTTTATTTGTCGAGTATTAAGAGCCACTGCAAGGTCTGCGATGGTATTATCTTCTGTTTCTCCTGAACGATGAGACATAATAGAAGTATAACCTGCACGGTGAGCCATATCTACTGCTGCTATAGTTTCAGTAAGTGTACCTATCTGATTTACTTTAATTAGGATAGAATTAGCTATTTTTTGGTCAATACCACGCTCTAAACGCTCAACATTGGTAACAAAAAGGTCATCACCTACAAGTTGAACTCTATCTCCGATAGCTTCTGTAAGTTTTTTCCAACCTTCCCAGTCGTTTTCATCCATTCCATCTTCAATAGAAATGATTGGATATTTATTAACTAATTCTGTTAAGTAAGCTACTTGTTCATCAGAAGTTCGTTTTTTACCTTTATCTCCTTCAAATTTAGTATAATCATAAACTCCATTTTCATAGAATTCAGAAGAAGCACAGTCAAGAGCTATTTTTACTTCTTCACCAAATTTGTAACCTGCTTTTTCTACAGCCTTACGGATAGTTTCAATAGCATCTTCTGTTCCTTCAAAAGTTGGTGCAAAACCACCTTCATCACCTACAGCAGTACTTAAATTTCTATCGTGTAACACTTTTTTAAGATTATGGAAAATCTCTGCTCCCATTTGAATTGCGTGAGAGAAAGATTTTGCTTTTACAGGCATAATCATAAATTCTTGGAAAGCAATAGGCGCATCTGAGTGAGAACCTCCATTGATGATATTCATCATAGGGACAGGTAAATTATTTGCACTTACCCCACCTACATAACGATAAAGAGGAATACCTAACTCATCTGCTGCTGCTTTTGCCACTGCCAATGATACCCCTAAAATAGCATTTGCTCCAAGTTTTGATTTATTTGGAGTGCCATCAAGCTCTATCATTACTTTGTCGATAAGATTTTGGTCAAAAACATTAAGCCCAATAATTTCTTCGGCAATAATATCATTTACATTTTCAACAGCTTTTAGAACTCCTTTACCCATAAAATCTTTTCCTCCATCACGAAGTTCTACTGCTTCATATTCTCCTGTTGAAGCTCCAGAAGGTACTGCAGCACGTCCTTTTGCTCCGCTATCAGTTACTACATCTACCTCAATTGTTGGATTTCCTCTTGAATCCAAAATTTGTCTTGCATGTACATCTAAAATGATACCCATATATTTTATATACTGTCTC